>CACFJZ010000004.1 GCA_902566725.1 uncultured marine group I thaumarchaeote | reverse complement strand
TTTCTAGCTATCTCAAAAATGAAGGTAAACTTTACAACAAAATTGGATTTGATTTAGTGATTAATGATGGAGATATGGGTTCAAACGTATTAGCAGAAAGACGAAACATAACAAGTTTGTTCGTAACTAATCAATTCAAGCCAAAGTTGTGGAAATCAAGAGTATACTTTAAACCTGCGTTAGAATTTGTTGCAAAACAGATCTCAAAAGCATCTAGAATTTTAGTTGCAGATTCAGAACCACCGTACACAATGTGTGAATATAATTTAAATTTTACAAAAGTAGTTCAAGATAAAGTGACATACGTGGGTCATTTTACAACCAATAAAAATATTGAAAGGAGCAAAGATACTGATCTAGAGAAATTAATTTCAGGTTCTGTTTTTGGTTATTGGATGAGAACCGGAAATAAATCAACTAACGATGGAACTGGTGAGAGATATGAAGAAGCATTTCATCAACCTGAAATGAAAAAGGAAAAAAGAATTGTTTCTCATGCAAGAGATGATCCAAGTATTGACAAAGTGTTAGATAAAGATGGTAAACAATATTCAATTTCTGAAGCCTATGAAAAAAATATAGACTGGATTCAAATTGACAAGGGATTTCTTTCAGAACAAGAGAAAGAAACAGTTCTAGATTCTTGTAAGTATGCAGTAGTAAATGGCTCACATACAGTAATGGGAGAAATTTTAGGTAGTCATGCAAAACCAATTATTGGAATTCCAATTTATGATGAACACACAAATCAGATAGAATGGACAAAAGAGAAGAAACTTGGATTATTTGCACAAAATAGAATGCAAATAGTTCAGGCAGTAAGAGAAATGTATGAAAATTATGATGAATTTGTTGATTCTGTAAAGCAATTTTCAAAAAATTTCAATGGAAATGGGGTTGATAATACAGCAAAAATTGTATCTGAAATTTTAGAAGACAAAAAATAATAGCTTTCAAAAAATAATACACATGTACTGGTGCGCGGTTTGTCGATGGGCGAACTGACCGAAAGGGATGAAGAGTTAATCCGCGCATCAGTCATTTTAGATCTCAGAAATGAAGCAACACTCTTATGTAAAAATACAAGGAAAATCGATATTGGTAAACTGCCCTGAATGTGTTAGTAGAGAAATAGCAAAGAGAAAGAAACAGCTAGAGGCAGAATTTAACGCTGAAGAACAAGAACCAGGTTTTGAATTTAGAGCTCCTCCATATCGTGAAATGGAAGATGAGATTGATTCAGAAGGTTTAGGATTTGTTATGAAATTAGATCCTGCAACTAAACACTTCATTTGCAAAAGGTGTGGCCTATATGCTACAAGAGAACAAGTTAGCGATATCAGATACAAATTATCTCGTAAAGAAAGCACAAAATCAGATAAACAGTATGATTATCTAGATTGGTGGCAAAAGAGCAAAAAAGACAAAGAAGCATAATTTTGAATAAAAATGGCTAAAAAAAAGGACGAGATTCCAGAAGAGATCAATAAAGAATTAGAATCACCAAAATTTGGTAAACCAAAAGCAATGACACAATCTGGTTACATTTTGGATATCAACGAAGATGAGAAAAAAGTAGATTTGCAATTATACGAATCAGTACAAGGAACATCAATTCTAGAAGGATTAAATCTTGGAAAAGATGTTAACCTAAACGATTTGATGAAAGGTGTTGTTTGTGAGTTCAAGTTGAATGAACTAAAAGCAAAACTAAGCAAACAAACAGTGGATTATTTAGCAGAACAAGGAATTAATCTAAAAGAAATTATCCAGTACGAAGTTGCTGAGATTAAAGTAATAGACGAAAACGTCTAAGACTCTCTTTTATCAAGCTGCTTTCTAAAAGCGCTTCCAATTATAGGATTAATCAAAAATGGGAAGGTTTGTTTAAACCATATTCCAATTCGTACAAAAGATGGTACAACGATTTCCAGTCTAGATGAGTTTGATGCTTTGATTATTGCGTTTGCAACAGTTTCAGAACTTAATGATATACCGGTTGCGTTTAATGTAAAATTTTTGAATGAAGGATGATCAAAAAGACTGGTTCTAACTTGTATCGGGCTTACAACAGTCACTCCTACGCCTGTATTATGAAGTTCATGTTTTAGTCCCTCAGAAAATCCAAGCATTGCATATTTTGTTGCACAATATGAAGCAATTCCAGGTACGCCAAAGCTTGCACCAACAGATGCCACATTAACAATGTGTCCAGAGTTTTGTTTTAGGAGATACGGGAGAAATGACTTTGTACAGTAAATTGTACCAAAATAGTTTGTTTTCATTTGAGATTCTATATCTTCAATGGATAATTCTTTGACATTTCCATATATGACAAATCCTGCATTATTTACTAGAATATCAATTTTGGAAAATGTTTCAATTGTCTTGTCAGCCATTTGTTTTACCTGATCTTTATCAGAAACATCACAAACACAAATCAGAATTTTTACTGAATACTTACTGAGATTTTTCTCAACTTGTTCTAGTTTTTCCTTTCTTCGTGCAACCAGAACTAAATTTGCACCTTTTTTTGCAAATTGTTCAGCAGCTGCTTCACCAATTCCACTAGATGCACCTGTGATTACTACAACTTTATTTTCAAAATTCATTTCTCATGCAGAGTTTGGTTTACTAATTTTACTTAGTGCCAGTTTTACCAGCAAAATCCATGTGACAGCAATTGGTACGTAGTATGTAGCAATTCTCCATCCAATTACAGCATTCCATTGTAATGAATCAACATCTGCTGCGAAATTGAATGGATCTAAATTATTTAGATAAGCAATTATTCCAAATTCTGCCAATCCTGAACCGCCTACAGTAATAGGTAGATTTGCAATTGCATTTGCACCCATTACTGCCATTACTGAATCAAAAAATTCTACTGCGTAACCTACACCATTTGCAATTACCAAAAATGATACTCCATAACAAATCCAAGATACAATTGATACGAAGAATCCAACTGTGAATACTTTTTTTGATTTACTAGAGTGAAGATTTTCTCTACTCATTATACAAACGTCTTCAATCCAGCCATTGGTTTGTTTAACATATTTTTCACCGCGTTCTTTTCCCAGAGTAGTTACAAGATATGAAATTACTCGTGGTAGTGCAAATGTGCGTTTTGATGACAAGAAGAACAAAACAATCCATAGTCCAGTAATTGGAACAGCTGTTCCTAAAACTACAGCACCGACAACATATGCACCCGCATATATTGCTAAAATTCCTGCAAGTATTGAAAGCACACCTGCTGCGAAAACTTCAGTTACAATATCTAAAAGAGCAACCCAAGATGCTCGTGATGTAGATATTCCTTTTTTTGTCATATAGTAAATTACTGCAAACTCTGCTCCAACAAACATTGGAGTTGTAAATTTGATAAATTCGCTGCCAACACGCATAGCAGTTAATCGTTTTATAGAATCAAATGGGCCAAGAAAGGTTCGTGCAATGTATGCAAGTTTTAATCCTTGCAATCCAAGTTTTGCCATGATTGCAATGACAGCCAATGTGAAAGGTATAACGCCAATTGCAAAAACATCGTCTGCTTCGATATCAAACTGAATTGCGATAATTATGATAGGAATTAGGGTTACGGGTATTACTGCTAGTCTCCAGTTCATTGCTCAAATTTTAAGAGATTCAAATATAAGCGAATAAAAAAGAATTTTTGTCGATTCCATTGAAAGTTATTTTTGTTACAGGCACAGCAGGGGCAGGAAAGTCATTACTGACTTCAAAAATCAAAGAATATTATGCAAAAAATGCCACATTTCCGATTACACTGAATTTAGATCCGGGAGTTGCAAGTTTGCCTTATTCTCCAGATATTGATGTCAGGGATTATGTGGATGTCAATACATTGATGGAAGAATATGAGTTGGGATCAAATGGTTCATTGATAATGGCAAATGATTTGATTGCAACAAAAATTGATGAGATACAAAAAGAAGCAGATACAATTAATCCAGATTATCTAATAGTTGATACACCAGGGCAGATTGAATTGTTTGCATACAGACAAAGTGGTCCTTTCTTTGTACAAAACTTTGAAGCTGAAGAAAAAATGAACCTGTTTTTGTTTGATGGAACAATGGTTTCAACTCCAAGTAATTTTGTATCACTCATGTTACTTTCAACATCAATACGATTACGATTAGGATTGCCAACAGTGAATGTTATCACCAAAACCGATTTGATTCAAGAAAAATTGGAACAGGTTCTAAGCTGGTCAGGTACAGACTCACGATTAGAAGCAGATCTTGCAGGAGAGATTAATGGAGATACGTTTTCTCTAGTTTCAGACATGTTATCTAGTATTAATAGAAATGATTTTCAACAAGACATGATACCTGTATCTAATGCAACAGGAGATGGAATGGTAAATTTGCAAAGTGCCCTAAGCAGAACTATTAACTTGGGCGAAGAGGTAGAGGACTAATGGCAAAATCAGTAACTGTTCGTGCTCCATGTTCTACTGCAAATTTGGGACCAGGATTTGATGTTTTTGGAATGGCATTAGATGCATTATACGATAATGTTGTATTAACAAAAAAAGGAAAAGGAGTCATTATTGTAAGTTCAGATAATATTCCATTAAGCCCATCAAAAAATACTGCAGGATTAGTTGTCTCTGCAATGAAAAAAAAGTTCAAACTAAAAGATGGGATAGAAATTAAAATTAAGAAAAATGTTCCAGCAGGATTTGGAATGGGCAGTAGTGCAGCTTCTGCAGCTGCATGTGCAGTTGGTATGAATAAACTATACAATTTGAAGTTAAGTGATGCAGAATTGGTTGAATTTGCTGGAATTGGTGAAAAAGCTAGTGCAGGCACAATACATTATGATAATGTTGCAGCTTCTGTATTAGGCGGTTTTGTGATAGTAAAAACAAAACCTTTGCAAGTTGTAAAGATGCAACCTCCAAATGACTTGGTTTTGTGTGTAGCAGTACCCGAATTGAAGGTCCCTGCAAAGAAAACTAAAGTTTCAAGAGGCGCAATTCCAAAAAAAGTTTCATTATCGGATATGGTGAAAAATATCTCAAATGCATCAGGAATAGTTGCAGGGTTTTCACAGAAAAATTCAGAATTAATTGGAACGTCAGTCCAGGATGTAATTGTTGAGCCAGCTAGAAAACATATGATTCCTGGATTTGATAAGGTGAAAAAAAATGCTTTAGCAGCAGGTGCATATGGAGTTACAATCAGTGGTGCAGGACCATCAGTCATTGCATTTACAGACAAAAAGCATGACTCAAAAAAAATTTCTAATGCAATGAAACGTGGATTCAAAGATGCAAAAAAAGAATCTAGTGTTTTTGTTTGTAAACCAAGTAAAGGTCCAGTAATCAGAAGGTAACAAATGAAAAAAGCCGTAATTATTCTCAGTGGAGGTTTAGACTCAGCGTGTATGGTATCATATTTGAAAAAAGGCTACCAACTCTATGGGATTACGTTTGCATATGGGCAGAGAGCATCTGAGGAGATAAAGGCTGCAAAGCGCATAGCAAGATTACTCAAACTAAAGGAGCACAAAATTCTCGATATCGGATTCATGAAGGAGTTGTATGGGGAGAGTAATGTTTTGACAAGTACGAAGAAGAAAATGCCTAGTTCGTTTGAATATTCAATTGTAGTTCCAATCAGAAATGCAATTTTTCTCTCAATTGCTACTGCATGGGCATTTACCCTAAATGCAGAACTAGTTGCATATGGAGCACAAAAAGGAGATACAAAATACCCAGACTGTAGACCAGAATTTACTAGAAAAATTCAGACCGCTCTAAACCAAGGCGAACATGATGGAATTAAAAATAAAATTAGGAAAGAGATTAAGATTTGGTCTCCATATTCAGAAAATATTTCAAAAAGTGATTTGATAAAAAAAGGCTACAAGGTTTTAGGAAATGAAATCTTCAAGACATGGAGTTGTTATCTTAGCGGAAAGATGCAATGTGGAAAATGTGAATCCTGTAATAATAGAAAGATAGCATTTGCAAAAGCAAAGATTGAAGATAAAACGAAATATTTGAAATGAGATTATAGTACTTTTCTCTTCCAGACTAGTCTACGAATTCCCAAATACCATGCAGCAAAGACCATACCTACAATTCCCCAAAATATCCAGTTGAGCATTGTTTGCTGCATCTCTGGTTCATCGCTCGTAGAACAGTCAGTTATTTGTGATACTTGTTCACATTCCCAACCATACATAACAACAGAATCTTCAAAGAGTGGACTTGTTTGCCAGCCAATTACAACTGCAATTGAGATTACAACTGCAAATTCGATAACATACCAACTGAAAAATGGCCATGATTCACTTGGAACATGTACGTTATTTCGTGCTGGCATGATAAATTCCTGATTGGGGGATTATTTAATTTTTGATAGGATCTTACTTGTTTTGAATGGCTTTTAGTAGTTCTTCTTTGGCTTTTTGATCCTCAAATACTCCTCTAAATGCAGATGATGTCACTTTGGCATCATTTCTGACGCCCCTCATCTTCATACAGAGATGCTCACCTTCTGCCATTACTGCAACTCCTTTTACACCCTGAGCGTAAATTTCATCTGCAATATTTTTTGTAATTCTTTCTTGGATTTGGAGTCTCTTTGAATATTTTTCTACAACTCTTACTAGTTTTGAAATGCCGAAGACCCTTCCATTTGGAATGTAGGCAATTTGGATTTTACCAAAGAAAGGAAGCATGTGGTGCTCACACATTGAATAGTATTGAATATTTTTTGCAACTACCATCTCAGAGTCTTCTGAGAATTGAACCGATAATTCAGAATCAGAGTCATATCCAGAAAAGATTTCCCCATATGCATCAGCGATACGTCTAGGTGTGTCTTTTAGACCCTCCCTAGTAGGATCTTCGCCAAGTTCAATAATTAATTCTCGAACTAGTTTCTTGACACGTTCTTTATCCATGTTGTAAAATGATTTAGAAGGTTATTTTAAACGATGTGGATTCTCTAGGCACAATTATTCTTGTACAATTATTTCTTTTTTGTAGAACAAACCTGAGATCATAAAGACTACACCCAATATTCCAATTAGGCTTCCAACAAACTCAATTGTTGATTCTACTCCTTCAGCCATTGGTGCTATGAGAAGTGCAATAAATGCACCAAAAATTACCATTGGTAATCCAACACCAAGAATAATTGCTTTTGAAGTCATATTGAAAAACGAGATTGAAATCTATATGAAGTTTATGTTGACTCTTGTACGATCTTCTCAGCCGCTTCTAATAATCGCTCTATTTGTTTTAGTTTAGCATCTATCTTACCTTCTGGATAATCTAAATTATTTTTCACATTATCAATTATGGTGAGTGCTTTTTCTACATAGTAAAGAGCCTTGTTGCTATCTATGGCGTCAGAATGAAGTAATTTTGCTCTGGTTTCTAGTTGACCAAGTTCGGTCTTAATTTTCTGAATATGAGATAGTTTAATTTCATCAACATCTATCTGTTGAAGATTGTTTTTGTTGATTTGATTAATGTCGTTATGAATTGTGATTACTATTCGGATGGTTTTTGTAATTTGAGATGTGGAGTTTGCTGTGGAAAGATGGTTTTTTGTCTTTTCTAGTTGTTCAACATGATCTAATAGTCCTGCAGTTTTAGCTTGTACTATCAGAGTATCAATTCTATCAACATAGCGTTCGGCTAATGCTTGAGCACGAATTATTTTGTTTTTTTCATTAGTTGATTGAAGAGATTTGTAGATTTGTAGTCCTTTTAGAGCAATTTGATCAATCGTTTGCTTTGTTTTATCAGATTCACCTCTTTGAGAATTTTGTTTTGCAAGTGAAAGTAGACTTTCCATTTCTGAGAAGTCAATGTTTGCACCTAGTTTGTCTGATATTTGTCGTAGTTTCTGATAATTCATTTCATATCTTTTGATTATTTGAGAATGATCAGGTAATGCTGCTGCAGCTGCCTTGTTTTCAGCAATTTGGTTTAACATTTGGCTGATTTGTTTGAGTTTTCCCATTGCAGAAATGAAATGTTCTCTTGCAGACTTTACATCTCCGTTTTCTATAGCATTTGATAGTTGATCTATCTCATCAGCACTCTTGTCATATATTTCAAGTACTGCTTGTCTATTCTTCCAGTCTTGTGTATTGTTGTTATCCATTTGATCAATGTTTGATTTGACATATCGTTTTGCATTCTCAGCAATTGTTAACATGTAATCCAAGCCAGATGCAGCTTCAACTTGAATCGCATATGTTGGAATCAAGAGGCCTGCAAATGCAAAAATTGCAATAATTCCATAGATTTTATTCATTGTTGTCAGTCTCCACGTTTGTTAATTTTATGAGATTTTGTTGGTCTTTTTTAGTGATTTCAATTAAACCATGTCTTTCCAATCTTTTCACTGCCCTCCACATTGTGGTTCTAGGTAAAAGGAATTTCTTTCTAAGATCACTTTCTAAGGCGCTACCGCCATTTTCATGAATAAATTTGATTATTTCTTTATCGTCTTCTCTCAAATCAGGCTTGTCCATTGCTTTTTCAATGTCGAAGTCCTCCTCTTCTTTTACACTAGTTGTAGTGGTTTGAGGAGCAGAAGTGGTTACTGGTTTTGATTTACCTTTCATCTTCATGGCAATTGCTCCACCCACAGCAATTGCTGCAATTGCTCCACCTGCAACAGCATAAACCATTGTATCATCTCCATCTTGAGGTACAGTAGTTTCTTCAGTAGGTGGTAAAACCTGAGAAGATTCTGCTACTGCTAAAAAGTATGTAATTTCAGCCATTCCACTTGGAAGTAGGATTTTGGTTCTGTCAGATTCAACTCCCATATCAATTGGAAATGTTGACATTCCAACAATAACAGAGTTTTGTGGCATTATGACATTGAACTCAACTGGAGAATCTACCTCAAAAGACCATATCTTTCCATCCTTTGAGATTAACGAATATGTATCATAATTGATTAAAATGTTTGAAGACCCCAGAGTCTCAACTTGTAATATATTATTTTCAGATTGAGTTGTTAAAAGAAATCCATTTTCATCTTGGGCTACAAGGTTTTCAAAAGAATCACCATAAAGTGAAACTTCGGTATCAGGTAGAAATGGATCAGATTCTAAAGAATAAGTAACATGTGTAGACCCATCAGGAAAAAGAGAAAAATCGAGGGTTCGAGTTGAGCCAAAAGAGTGCTGTAGCGGTACGGACATTGCAAGCAGAATTAGGACGAAAGCTGCCATGTGTACCCGTGCCATCAAAATCAGGGCTTCGGTTGGGCTTAAAAGCATTCCATCATTCTTGGAATCTTCCAACCAACCACAGCAAACTGACTCTTGGTTCATTTCTAATACCTCAGATTCATCGATTCTAGGAGATTTTGGAAATTTTTGAATTCATCAAAGAATTTTAGACCTTTTTCAGTAATCATGAATTTGCGGTTTCTATCGTCTCTTCTTGTCTCAACTAAGCCTGCGTTGATGAGTTTTTCACACTTATCAAGAACAGCATAGTGAGAGAGATTTGCCCTTCTGGAGATTGCAGATACAATTACTCCTTGTTGGCCCCCATTCATGGTAACATCTAAAATGTCTCCCATAATTCCCATCTCGGATCTGTATTGTTGTTTTGACATGGTCTAGTATACGAACCCCAGCTTTATGAGGGACATTTTGAAATTTCACAGCGGAACGCATAGCGGAACGGGTTTGAAACGGCTAAAAATCGACCAAAAATGACAATTTTGGTGGCGGGGGCGGAAAATTGTATTTTTTCGTGTGTGTAAAATGTGTGTAAAATTCATCCTTTCATGTTTTTATTTGAGGAAAATGAAGTTAATTCGTGACTGGATTTATGGATAAATTCAAAGAAGAAGAGGGCGGCGAGATGGTTCAAGAGCGACCTGCCGAATATGAAGAACAATCTACTCAGGAAACAGCAGAATCTAATGTTGAATCACAGGTAGAAGCTCCATCATCAGATTCAGATATTGGAATTTCCTCACTGATGAACAAACGAGCCAAACTAGAAGAGGCAATTGACTATGTTGGAGGATTGATTGCCAATCTAAAAGAAAAGAGAACTAATCTCGAAAAGGAAATCGAAGAAGAATCAGTTGATATTAAAAATTTGAAAGAGAAGTTGATGAAGGTTTCAGACTATATCGATGAGGAAACACAAGGAATTCAACATCTTACCCAGAAGAGAAATGCAGTTGAGACTGAGGCTGATGAGGTAGGATCTCTAATCTCATCAATGAGAGACAAGTTATCTGGAATCGACAAAATCATAGAAGACGAAGGAAAGAGAATTTCTACTTTCAAAGAGTCACGAAAAACTTCTAGTTTCTAGAAAATTTACATAAATTTTGATTCAGAAGTTGGTACGTTAAATTGCTCCAATCCGCTTGATGGAACGGATGGGAATTGTTGTCCTGATTGTGATTCTGCGACTGCTGCTGCTTCTGCTAGGATGCTGTCAGATTCAGCGTTGGTTGCTTCTGAAACTCCGAATGATGATGATTCACTGCTGCTGAAGGTTTCAGTCATTAATCCACCTAACATCTCAGTCATTCTACCAATCTCTTGGTCTGCACCTGGCATGAATTTAACAAGTGATGATTTGAGTCCGTTCATTAGACCGATTGTTGGCATTAAGGTGACAACTGTATCGCCCAAGTCGTGGAAGGTGGTTAATCTTAATTCAATTCTCTCCAAGCCCATTTTGGCGTTGGATAAGATTTTGTTAACTTTGCGAACCTCAACTAGTTCGTTTGATAATACTTTACTGGAATAGGTGTCGTGTGCTTGTTGAGCAGCGACAATTTTTTGGAAAATTTTCTGGTCTCTTTCTTGGAGTTTTTGTGTCATGGCATCTAGTTTTCCGATTTGAGCCTGTAATCGTTTTACAGCCTGTTCGACTCTTGGTTTTAGTGAGCCTTTTGGTTTGAAGGTATCACCGAGTTTATCCATGAATCCTTGCTTTTGTGGAGCTGACCATTTGTCTTGGAAACTTGCCATGCGTAGTGTTTTGAAATATGTTATTAATTTCAGGTGTGAATAATGGTTCACTAATCATAGAAATTGTATGACTAGAATATGACAAAATGGCTATAATTAGGAAAATTCATGCCTAGGATATGGCCAAAAAATCAGCAATTGTGGTAGGAATAGCAGCTGCTGCAGTTGCCGTTTCAATAGCATATGGGGCTATTGCAAATCCAGGCGCAGAGGAAGAAAGTCTCAATTCCGGGATTTGGGATATTCGAATATCTGGACCGGAATTTCAAGATTTACCAACTATAGGAAGTGAGGTTGGAATTTTAGGAAAAGGTACCTATGAAATTGGGTTTGTCCCAATGGGAGATTCTCCAGAGCTACTGAATTTGAGAATAATGAGTGAAGATGGATATCAAATTTTTGAACAAGAATTCTATTTGGAGAAAAGTTTGGTTGATACTGGAATTTCAAAATATTATACTTGGGAGTATATTGGAGAGAAATTTTTCACAGTTTCAGAAAGAGACAATTATGAGATTGTTATCAATCGTGAGGGAAATTTGAATGGTTCAGTCAGCATAAGCATAGAAAAATTGGACAGAAGTATCTAGGCTGAATTAATGGGGGCGTGGCCCTTCGGCAAAGCAATGTGAGATTCCCTCACTTGTCGGCACAATTGTGCTGTTGACTCTATTTCTGCTCTGCAGGACCACGCAAGTTTAGTCGATAGGATTTACATCCTTCCGCATTAAATTCTATATGTCTTTATCATATTTAAGACATATTGCTAATTTTTACAAAAAAACTAGGTTTTTTTGAAAATTATAATTGATCAGATCAGATGTTAATTATAGAAGGTCAAATCAACAGGGACATGACAATCGAGGATGAGAAGAAAAGCAAGTTTTCGATATTCATGGCACAAACAATAAAGTATTTTTTGGTAGGAGGTATCGGGGTTGCTATTAATTTAGGATTATTGTATATCCTAACTGATTTTTTGGGAATCTGGTATATATTGTCACAAGGAATTGCAATTGCTGTTTCAATTACAAATAATTTTTTCTTGCATAGATATTGGACCTTCAAAAATGAAATTGCCGAACCTAAAACAATTCAACGTTACATAAAATTTTTCATTGTGAGTGTGGTAGGAATGTGTATACAGTTAGGATTAACATTCGTTCTTGTAGAGAATTTTGCGTTGTATTACTTGTATGCGGCAGTAATAGCAATTGGGTCTGCTAGTGCATTTAATTACCTACTCAATAGAAAATGGACGTTCGAGATAAAACTCTAAGAATTAAATTTGATGAGAACAGAGTGAATTTATCATGAATGCTAAGAAAAAACAGAGAATTGAGATAGTTGGGCTTTTGGTAGGAATCTGGTTCATATTGTCATTGCCGCTTCCATGGCTCATTACAGTTCCAGATGTGGCACAACAACAACTATTGATTATTGTACAAATGACAGGATTGATATCAATTCCATTTGTTGGTCTAGCAGTAGCATGGACTCTAAAACCTGAATTGGCAAATAGAGATTTGAAAAATGATTAGTGAATTACCGTTTAGTTCAAATCAACCAGAATTAGGAAGAATTCTCGAGGGAATAGTTAGAGCAGGAGAAAAGGTTATTGAGATTTATGAAACAGATTTTTCAACCGAGAAAAAAGAAGATGATTCGCCTATAACTCAGGCAGACATAGAAAGCAATAAAATTCTCAAAGAGATTTTGGGAGAAACTGGAATTACAGTTCTATCTGAAGAAGATGCTGATGATAAAAAGAGATTATCTGAAGAAAAGGTTTGGATTGTAGATCCTTTAGATGGAACAACTGATTTTGTAAACAAAACTGGAGAATTTACCATAATGGTGGGATTAGTTGAAAATCAGAAAGCAGTTTTAGGTATGATTTACTGGCCTACAAAAAAGAAGATGTATTTGGCTGAATCTGGAAAAGGTGCATTTTGTCATGATGAGGAATGGGAGAAAATTGAGGTTACAATGATGTCAGAGATACAAAACTGTCATGCTCTGGTCAGCAGACATCACCTATCTGAGAAGGAAAAAAAATTGTTAGATGAAATGGAGATTTCAGTTGTCACAAGTATTGGAAGTTCGCTCAAAGTGACAGAGATTGCATCTGGAGAGGCTGAAATTTATGTTACCACAACAAACAAGATGAAGCAATGGGATACCTGTGCCTCAAATTGCATAATTTCTGAAGCTGGAGGAAAGATGACAGATATTTCAGGCAAGGAAATGGTCTACAATACAGAATCCGTAAATCATGAAAATGGCATATTGGTAACAAATGGATTGGTTCATCAAATAGCATTAGATGCTGTATCTAGATTAGATTCTTAGATTTCAAAAATTCTAAAACTTCTGCAGCACTCTCATCAAGAGATTTATTCTCAGTGTCTAGTACTAAATCAGCATTATCTGGTGCCTCATATGGGTCGTCAATTCCAGTAAATCCCTTAATCTCTCCAGAGCGGGCTTTTGCATACATTCCTTTGACATCTCTTTCTTCACATTGTGCTAGTGATGCATTGACATAAACTTCAAAGAACTTTGTATCATCACCAATAATCTCTCTTGCATTTGCACGGTTTTCCTTGTATGGGCTGATTAGTGAAACGCCCATTGGAACGTTGTGTTTTAGGAGCAATTTTGATAAATGAGCAACTCTTCTGTTGTGTTCATCTCTTGCTGCTTTTGAGAAATCTTTTGGTGAGAACCATTCTCTTAGTTCATCGCCATCTAGTATAGCCAAGTTTGGTATGGTTTCAGCAAGTTTTCTTACAATAGTGGTCTTACCTGAACAAGGTAATCCAGTCATCCATAAACAAAAGGCCATTGAAAATGAAAGAGAAATTACCGTTTAAGAATGTTATTTTGCCCAATCTTGTTCTTCTAGATAATCAATATCTTCTAGAAGAGAAGTTACCTTTTCAGCGATCGCAGAAATTGATTGGAATTGCTCTAACATTTCTTGTTCTTCTTCTTTTGAAAGAATCTCTTTTTCTGCCTTTTCAAAGAATTGTTCTTCTTTTTTCATATGATCTATTAGAAAGATAGAGTATGTTCTAAGGAATCGGGCAACAGGCTCTCTCTTGTTTAGACCCTTTTTCCATTGCTTGAGATTTTCTGAAATTTGCTTTGCAATATTTCGGCTAAACTCATGTTCAATTAGTAAAGCACGAATTTCTTGATTTAGATGATCATATGATGCAACGCATGGAAAGTATGAGCCTTCTTCTCTTGTAAAATGGATGGAATCTAGAAATTCAGCAATTAGAAAATTAATCTTATCAATGTGAGAAAATGGTACGTCTTTACCATCATAGAGAGATTTTGAACATTTTGTGACCAGTTTTTCAAGACGCATTATTTCTTCATGCTCTTTGCGTAGAAATTCACTAGCACTCATAATTCTACTTCTTTGATCTTGAAAATATGGATTTTATTTTTTCTTTGTAAGTATCTAGTTCCATCTTGAGGTTTTGAAGTGCTTCTTCAGACTTATCGCCCATGAAAATAACAGAAATTTCAGATTTTTAAATAGATCTATACGCCTAGTGCTTCAGCCTTTGAGATATCGAGGTTTACTTTATCGCCAACAGATAATCCTAGTTGTTTGTACTCGTGCATGTCCAACTTGATAGAAGTTGTTCCTGGAGCGCCACCGCCCATCATACCCATTCCTCCACCTGCAATCATTTTGTTGAGGTTTTTCATCATGTCATCCATATTTGAAAATCCCATAATGTTTGGTGTAGATGGATTTGAAGGTTGATTTCCTTCTGACATGTCTTTTGCTAAAGATAAGGTAACCAGAACATATGGAGCACCATCTGGTGCTGCATCAATTCTCATTACAACAAATTCTTTTCGCATATTATATCACAATAAAATCCATATTTTAACTTGTCATAGTTTTCATCTTTTGCTCTTTGATTTGGTCTAGTTCATCTTCAAAGAAGAACTTGTCCTCAAAGGCAGGCTTAAGATCATCAAGCCAAATTGCGTTTTCATCATATTTTGCAAAGAATGGACGATTAACCCACTCTGGGTTTCTTCCCTGTAACATTCTGAAAACCATAACTTTGGTTCCATTTACTTCAGCAACTCCATCAATCTGTACCTTGCCAGGTGTTGCAGACATTGATGGTCCTCTAACAGTTCTCCCAAGTCCACTGACTTTTTGAATTGCCTTTTGGAAGATTTGATGTGCTTTGACTAAAGGTACACCAAAGTAGTGTTGTGCACCTGTATCTCTAACAACAAACATGTAGTATGGTATACACCCAAGTTCTACCTGTTTTTGCCACATCTGTGCCCACATATCAGCATCATCGTTAATGTTAGTAAGCAATGGAGATTGAGTTCTGATTTGTGTTCCAGTTTCACGAACCTTTTTGATTGCAAGTTTTACGGCATCGGTTTTTAGTTCTGCAAGATGGTTAAAGTGACCCATTAATGCCACATGAATTCCTTTTGAGGTGATTCGTCTAAATGTCTCAAGGGTTTCTTCAGAATCACCGTCAGATGTGAATTTGTATGGCCAGTAGGATAATGCCTTTGTTCCAATTCTAATTGTTTTGAGATTTGGTAAATCTGCGTCTAACAGTTTATCGATATATGCAGAAAACAGACTTGCCTTCATAATCATTGGATCTCCACCAGTAAACAGTATATCTGAAATTTCTGGATGTTCTTTTACATATTGGGCTAAATCGTCACCTTCCTTCATTGCAAATTTCATTTCGTCCATTCCAACAAACTGTGGCCATCTAAAACAAAAACTGCAATATGCATGACAGGTTTGACCTTGACTAGGGAAGAAAAGGCAGGTTTCTTTGTATTTGTGTTGCATTCCATAAAGCTTGGTTCCATCTTTTAGAACTGGAACGTTTAGTTCCATTTGACCAGCTGGATGTGGGTTTAATTGTAATCTGATTTTGTTTGCTGTTTCTTGAATTTCTTTTCTATCCGGGTTGTTTTTCAAAACAGAGGCCATCATATCGTAATGTTCTGGCTTTAGCATACCTTTTTGGGGAAATGTCAAATTAAACATGGAATCGCCTGGGACATTATCCCAGTCAATTAGTTGTTCAACAACGTAGTTGTTTGCCTTGAATGGCAGAACGTTTCCAACTACCTCCATTTCAAAGATCTGTTCTTCTGAAAAATTTTCCAATTGTGGTAGTTTTCTGAGATTTGCAAGCGTATACGATTGGATCGCAGGTGATGAATCTACCTTCCAAACAGATTGTTGTTGATTGGCTTGTGCCATTAGTATAGTATGGTAAAACCTCTGTTAAACTTTGGGATCAGATACGGGTGAATCAAGGCTATATTTATAAAAAATTTGACACTTTTTTGTAAACTCTAAGACAAATTCATAACTTAAGTTCAGGATCATTAGAAAAAATAGTAGATGGCAGAAGAAATTACTGAAATCTCGGTTGGTCAGTTTGATACAGTTTCCCAACTGATCGCATCATCAGTTTCTCTGCAATTAGCAGTTATTGGATTAGTTATTGGGATTATTGGGATCAGTCTTGTTTATAGAAAATTCTCTTTCTGGGTAAAGACTCAAAAATTTAATCATGTTAGACCCCATGTTGCAAGATTTGCAAGAAAAATAATTTTGCCGTTTTTAGCAATTGCTTTAATTTCATCAGTTAACATGTACATTCAGGTCTTTGAGTTATTTGATGAAGAATCAATGATTCCACAAGTGGAAGGCGAACTTGCACCAAGTGAAGTATTTGCAAAGATGCTCAATACACTAAACATTCTAGTCATTGGATATACGATTTCACAATTAGTTCCAATAGCACTTACAAAACGCGATAGTTCGGTTTTGGAACGTGAAGATTTTGATGCATGGAGAGAGATGAGAGGATTTCCTGACGATGATGGTGATTTGTTTCATAAATTATACAAATGGATTCCCCCACAACAAAAACCAGATGATTTGACTGACGAGGAGTTTGCAACATACATGCAGTCAGAAGAAGGGCTGCAGTATCTTGAAAGCTTTCGTACATCACAAGGAAATCCGGTTGGAAGTTACGAAAAAAATGTCAAAGACCCATTTGAAGAATGGAAAAAATCTGAACGTAAGAAATATGAAAAATATTTCAATTATTGTATAAGCGGGAATAATGTATCTGGAAGAAAATTATTTCCAGGAGTAATTCCCGAAGAAATTTACCCAATAGATATCTGGAGAGAACAAAAAAGAAATTCAGGATTTGACCCAATCATATCTGGAAATAAACCACCAGGTCATTCAAGAAAACAAAAAGAAGGAGTTCCAAAATCAGCAAAGCAAGTATTACCAATTCTAATTTTTGTGGGAGTTATTATCGGAGTTGTATCATGGTGGCAAGTTGATTTAATAGTTTTAGCTACTGCAACAGGTGGTCTTGCATTTGGTGTTGGTCTTGCATTAAAAGAAACATTAGAGAATTATTTTTCATATATTCTAATTAGAAAAGATAAAGTTGTAAAAGAAGGAGACAGAGTACAGTTAGAGAGCGGATATAATGGATATGTCCATAAGATTACACCAAGAGTAACATACATTCGTCATGGATTAAATGAATCAGTTGCAATAATTCCAACCAGACAATTAGTTAGTGCAGAAATAATTAATTATACAAAAGAGATCAAACTTGTTCCTGCAGTTGTAAAAGTAGGTGTTTCGTATTTGAATAATCCAAGACAAGTTACATCAATTTTAGTAAAGATTGGAAAGCGCGCAATGATTGAAGCTATAGATGCTAAAGGAAGACATCTAGTAAGACAAAACAGATGTCCATATCTTGAAGACAACAAACCTAGTTGTGGTTGTGATAAAGATATTCACGTAGATGTAACACAACCAGTCGTGAGATTTGATAAATTCAATGATTCTGCTTTGGACTTTTCAATGTGGGTTTATGTTCGAGATTATGGTGCACAATTCAAAACAAAAAGCGATATGCGCCTAATCATGTACGAAGAGTTCAAGAAATATGACATTAGAATTCCATGGCCAATTCGAACCGTTTACCAAGGTGATGAAAAACGTGAAGAACAAGAGATTAGTCAACTAGATTCCAAGCGTAAAGAAGTAATGGATGAATATGGAATGGGTGATTTAGGTCGTGGCGAATCTGCAGATGAATAGTAATCATTAATTTATTCAGAAATTTTGTTCACGATATGAAGAAGATTCTGAAATTTGTATTAAAAAACTCGATAATTTTTGCAACGGTCTCATTTGCATTCTCAATGATTGGTGCATTCTTTCCCGAAAGTGAATTCACTATAGTGATTGGAAATCCACTAGTTGTGAGTAATGTAACATATGAGCATGTTCTTGGTCATGTTTTCTGGGGAGCAATAATTGGGTTAGGAACACTAAGTATCAGATATATCATACTGGGCGGAAGTTTTGCAATTTTCTTAGATTCGGATCATTTGTTACAATTTTTAGATATAGAGTTAGTCTCAAGAATGAGTCATTCTATTCCATTTGCAGTTATTGTATCAATAGTGTTTTTTGTTATAACACGAGGAAAGGATATCAGAGTTTGTGTTGTTGCGTTTGGAGCAGTTTTATCACATATTGCATTTGATATTTTCTTAGCTGATGTTGCATTCAATTCAGATACAAAATTCCCATTATTTTCACCATTTACATTTGAAACAGTGTCATTTCAAGGATTAGACTGGCTGGTTATACAGATTGTTGGAGTAAGTATAGTAGCAGCCGTAAGTTATTTCCACAAAAGAAAAGAGATTAGATTCAAAAATAATCTTACGAAAACTTAAGAATCCGTTTTGATTCGTTGATTTAATGGTAAAGTTTACAGTAGTTTCAGGAAATGCTTCAACTGATTTAGCAAAGAGAATTGCAAGAAGACTGAAATCACCTTATATTAAAACTGAAAAGAAGGTTTTCCCAGATGGAGAAAGCAAAATAACGATTAATCAAATTCCAAAAAAGAGTGTTGTAGTAGTTGTTCAATCAACATACCCACCAGTTGATTCAAATCTCTTAGAGTTATTGAGTATCGTTTCTAAAATTCAAAAATTTTCTTCAAAAGTTTATGCAGTTATTCCTTACATGGGTTATGCAAGACAAGATAGAGAGTTCCTTGGAGGCGAAATAGTTACTATTGGAGTAGTTGGTAAATTACTCAAATCTGCAGGTGTAAAAAAAGTTCTAACAGTAGACATACACAGTAAATTAGCATTAAAAGAATTGAAAATTTCTTCAGAGAATATTTCAGCTATGAATGTTTTGGTAAAACATTTCGAGAAATTAAAAATGAAGGATCCACTAGTCGTATCACCAGATATGGGAGGACAAGAAAGAGCTGAGAAATTTGCAAATCTTTTGAAAACTGATTTTATTGCATTAAAGAAACATAGAGATAGAAAAACCGGCAAAGTGAACATACTTTCAGACAAGGTTGATGTAAAAAATAGAGATTTGATTTTGGTCGATGATATGATTAGTACTGGAGGAAGTATTGTGAAAGCCACTCAATTCTTAAAGAAACAAAAATGCAAACGTGTTTTTGTTGCATGTACTCATGCATTGTTGGTTAATGATGCTGCAAAAAAGATCAAAAAGGCAGGAGTTTCTCAAATCGTCAGCACAAATACAATTCCAGGTGAATCAGGAAAGGTAGACGTATCAAGAGTTATTGCCGATGCATTAAAATGAAAATAATATTATGAAATTAGTTTATCTTGGCACATCTGCTGCTGCACCAACACCAGAACGTTCGTTAACGTGTATTTGTTTAGTGAGAGATAATGAAGTGCTGATGTTTGATGCAGGAGAAGGTGCACAAGTTGCATATTTGAAAGCAGGATTACCATGGAATAAAAAAATGAAAATATTTGTTACTCATCTTCACGGAGATCATTGTTTAGGAATTTTAGGATTATTACAAACAATGTCAATGCAAAAAAGAACAGAGAGTTTAGAAATTTATGGTCCAGCAGGAATTGAAGAATTCATTACAGCGAACATCAAAGTTTTAAATTTTGGATTACCATTTCCAGTTTTCATAACAATTGTAGAAGAAGGTAATGTAGTTAAGGAAAAAAAATATCGAATAAGTTGCTGTGAAGCACAACATGGAATTCCTGCGTTTTCTTATCGTTTTGAAGAAAATGAAAGAGCAGGAGTATTTTATCCTGAAAAAGCAAAAGAATTGGGAATACCAGAAGGAAAGATGTGGCAGGAGCTACAAAATGGGAATCCTGTTGAAGTCAACGGCGTAAAGATTGATTCATCACAAGTAACCGGAGAGAAAAGACCAGGTAAAAAAATTGGAATATCAGGAGACACACGACCAACTGAAAAACTGCAGGATTTCTTTACAGATAGTGATTACTTGAGTTTTGATTGTACATTTTCAATTGATCTAAAAGATAGAGCAATAGAAACAAACCATGGAACAGCAAAAGAAGCAGCTGAGCTGGCAAAAAATGCCAATGTAAAAAATCTAATCTTAACTCATTTTTCAGCAAGATATAATGATGAATCTGTATTGTTAGATGAGGCAAAACAGATTCATGAATCAGTTATTGCTGCAAAAGATCTGCTTGAAATTGAGATTTAGATTATTCTTCTAGTTTTAAGAAGTCAATTTCAGGAATTTCTGTTTCATCAATGGTATTTTCAACTTGACCTGCAACATCAACTACTGTATCACCAGCTTTTAGTCCTACATCATACAATGTATCACCAACTTGATTTGTGTGTGTATTGTATTCTTTGATGCTAGTAACATCTGCAACTAGTGCATCAACTACAGCAGCACCAGCAGGAAATTGATTCATTGTTTCAGGTAAGAATAAGATTCCTCCTGCAACTAATACTGCACCAATTATTGCTAATTGTACTTTCATGCTAAATCCTGTAAAAATAGATTTTTCATAACTGAACTAAAAAAAAGCTCTCAAAATGGCTTGAAATAGTTAATTTGTGATTGATTCTATGACTTGTTCAATATCATTTGAGCGTAAAATTACCTTAATTGGGCCCAGCGATGATTCATTTGCTTCACTACATAGGGCTACAGTGTTTACAAAGGCTGCTTGTTTGTTAAGATAAAACCAAGTTGAATCACCATCATTGTTGTTTTTTAGAATTCGTTGGTATGTGTTTTTGATGTTTTTTTCATGGATCGATTTTGAAATTTGTGATAAGACTGAGTAGTTGTTTGTTTTACCTACAATTTGAGTTTCAGATATTTCTAATTCGATATCAGGAAATATATTATTCACGGCGAGTTTGACTTTTTCAGGATCCTCAGAAGGATTAATTTGGCAAAATATTTGGATGGTTGTTTTTTGATTCATTATTCAATCCATTTTTGAAAAATTCCGCTAGCTGAAGAAACCATATCATCAATTGTTACATTATTGTTTTCAATTGAATCGTCAGCAAGATCAATTATTTCTTCTAATCCAACACCAATTTCTCTATTGTCACGTTCTTCAAATTTTTCTCTTGTTAGTGGATCATCAGACCTTTTACGTTCACTAAGAAACTTGAATCTAGTATCAGGGGATGCATGTACTGCTAAAAGTTTAACATTTCCAGTTTGTTTTAGAACATTAATTTCATGTATAGAACGTATACCATCAATAATTATAATTTCATGGGAAGAATTTTGAATTGAATCTTTAATTAATTCTGCAATAGCACCGGGACCATTTTTCTCACGAAGTTCAAGCATTAATCTTCCTAAATTTTCACCAGTCGGTTCTAGATTTTGTCTTTTAGCTTCTGCTCTTACACCATCACCAAGACTAAAAGTTTCATATCCCTGATCTTTTAATTTTGAAACGATTGTTGATTTTCCTGCACCTGGCATACCAGTAAGACACACAACTAATTTTGACACAGATTATTTTTGATTGACTAGTCTATGAAGGTAGCGATAAATAATTACTAATCTTTAATTTTGTATGAGAGTATTCATTGCAGTTGAAATTTCAAATAAAGAAATATTAGAAAAAATTCAGACATTTCAAAAAAATGTAAAGATTGATGCAAAGCCTACAAGAGTTAATCAGATTCATTTTACTTTACAATTTTTAGGAGAAATCGATGATGCAGAATGTCAACAAGTCAAAGATTTGTTAAATGAGATATCTTTTCCAAAATTTGAAGTATTATTGAAAAATGTAGGAGGATTTCCAAATTTGAGAACCCCTAGAGTAATTTGGATTGGGTTGGAGAAGGATGGTGCAGAAAAATTAACTGATTTAGCAAACGAAATAGGAAAGAAATTAACAACAATTGGTTTTGAAAAAGATAAGAAATTCAAACCACATTTGACAGTTTTTAGAGTAAAAAAGAGAATTGAGAATGTTTCATCAATTATGAGAGATTTTGAGACTATGGAGTTTGGTACTGAGACAATATCAAAAATTAAATTAAAAAAAAGCGTTTTAAGTCCAAAGGGGCCAGAGTATTCAGATTTACTGGAGGTTAATGCAAGATGAAAAGTGATGTAATAAAAAAATCAAAACAAATAGCAATTCCAAATAATACACAAAGGAAAAAGGTTGACAAAATTGCTAATCAGGTTTTTAGTTTGGTAAACAAAGAAGCTGAAAAGCAAAAATCAGTTGTATCAGTACATTTTGGTGGTTCATATGCAAAAGAAACGTGGACGCCAGAAAAAATTGATATAGATATCTTTGTTAAATTTAAAAAATCAACATCAGAAAAAAATTTTGAAACAATTGGTAAAAAAATTGGTTTTGATTCACTAAAAAAATTTAAACCATATGTGAGATACTCTGAACATCCATTTGTCGAAGCTGATATTGATGGAGTTGGAATAAACGTTGTTCCGTGTTATGATATCAAAAAAGGTGAATGGAAAAGTGCTGCAGACAGATCAACATTTCATACTGAATTTATGAGTCAAAGATTAACTGGTTCAATGAAAGATGATATTAGAATTCTCAAATGTTTTTTAAAAATTAATGGAATGTATGGGGCAGAAATTGCTAAACAAGGATTTAGTGGTTATGTTTGTGAAGTTCTAGTTTACTATTTGGGAAGTTTTGAAAATGTGTTAAAGAAAATCTCAAAATTGAAAAATAATGAAATGATTGGCGAATCGCCAAGAAAGTTTGATTCAACCATAGTCATAATAGATCCAATAGATAGGAATAGGAATTTGGGTGCTGCAATTTCAATTCATAATGTTACAAATTTCATTTTAATTGCTAGAAATTTCTTAAAGAAGAGTTCAATCTCATACTTTAAAGAAAAATCAAAAAATAAGATCGCTGTAGAATTGGCTAAAAATACATTGGTTGTAAGTTTCAAGTACAAAAAAAGAAGTGACGATATCATTTATGGTCAGATTAAACGAGCTGTAAGTTCTCTTGAATCTCAAATGATTAAAGAAGGATTTAACGTTCTAAGAAGTGATGCAGTTGCATATGATGAAACAAATGCGAGTTTGTTATTCTTGTTAGAGTCATTAGCAATTTCAAAAAATGAAATTAGAACTGGTCCGGATGTGTTTTCTAGTGATTTTTCAACAAAATTCATTCATACTAATTCAAAAAAATCAAAACTGATGTGGACAGATAAAGAAGGAAAATTACAATCATTACAAACACGCAGATATGAAAATGCTAAATCATACCTTAATGATTTGATAAAAAATCACATGAATGATTCTGGAATTCCAAAAGGATTAAGACCTGATTTCAAAAGTGGTTTTAAAATTAAAAGTGGAAAAGACAAACAAAGCACATCTGTTAAAAAGAGCATTTCAAAACTGATAACTACTGATGACACAACATTTTCAACCAATTAGTGCTTTCAAAAAAGAACCTTACAAAAAAATTCTGTGTTTTCCTAAAGCAAAAGAAACTGAAGTGGAAAAACGATTGAAAGAATTAAAGAAACTGGGCATAACTCATGTTTCATTTACAGGTCCATTACAAATTGAAAAATGTCGTATACTTGGAAAAGGATATGTTGGTATGGTTGTTCTTGCAAAAAATAATTCTGGTGTTTATGCATTAAAAATTCGACGAGTAGATTCGCCAAGAAAAAATATGACAAATGAAGCTAAATTACTAAAAGCTGCAAATAAGCTAGACATTGGTCCAAAATTTGTTAAAAATTCAAAAAATTTTTTGATAATGGAGTACATTGAAGGTGAAAAAATTATTGATTGGGCAAAAAAGCCTGAAACAAAATCTCAAGAAATTCGTTCAGTCTTAAACAATGTTTTAAGAGAATGTTATCTTTTAGATGACGCGGGACTAGACCATGGAGAGCTAAGCACAATAGACAAACATGTTATTGTTAGTAAAAATAGAAACACGATTATTGATTTTGAAAGTTCGAGTTTAGATAGAAAACCATCAAATGTAACAGGTGCATCGCAAGCTATTCTGATTGGAACAGGATTAGCAAAAATTATTCAAAAAAAAGTAAAACTTCCTACAAAGAAAACAATAATTGATCTAATTCGTCAGTATAAGAAAAATCCAACACTAGAAAATTTTGAGAAAATTACTATAGGTTTGAAATTACAGAGCCCAGGTAGGTTTGAAGAACAGGTTTCATTATTACGTTCAGATAAAAAATTACAGCCACTGATAAGAAGAATTGGTCCTTGTAGTATGCGCATAACGAAGAATCCATTTCAAACACTAGTTGAGGCAATAATTTATCAGCAATTATCAGAAGCATCAGCCTCTGCAATTACGAAGAGATTCCTAAAATTGTATGGAAAGTTTCCTACCCCAAAACAAGTTTACAATACAACGGATAAAAAATTAAAAGATATTGGAATTTCAGGTACCAAAATCAATTACATAAAGGGATTAGCAAAACTCGTACTCAAAAAAGAAATTGATTTTAGAAAAATTTCCAAGTTAAGTGATGAGCAAGTTATCGAAGAGTTAACAAAAATCAAAGGAATTGGGAATTGGACTGCACAAATTTATCTTATGTTTTGTCTACAAAGAACAGACATACTTCCTGTTGGAGATTTAGGAATTCAAAAAGGAATTAGAGATATGTTTTCATTAAAAGAATTACCGAGCCCAATAACTTTGGAAAAGTATGCTGCAAGGTGGAAACCAAATCGCAGTATTGCGTGTTGGTACATTTGGAAGAGTCAAAGAATTAATTCAATAGGATAATGGGAACGGGAGGATTCGAACCTCCGACCTCTAGCCCCCCAGACTAGCATCATAGCCAAACTAGACGACGTTCCCTCAAGCATCAAACAGAATGTGAAATAATTAAATCGTGGCGTCACTAAACTGTACCATGGGAACATGTTCTATTTGTAAAAGAATTTCAGCAACAGATAGTGATCATTTACACTGTGTTGAAAAAAGACGAATTGAATTAGAGAATTTACAGCTAAAAGATACCATAACTGAAAAGTTAGATTTAGAAAAAGATCCTAACAATATGGGAAAAGAGATCAAAGCTTTGTTAGGACATATGAATAGAGATAAAGAAACTAGTTCTGAATAATTAGTGATCTTGTGTAGTTGGTCTAATTAGAATTTCATTGACGTTCATGTGATTTGGTGCATCGATTGCAAAGATTATTGCGTTTGATATGTCATCTGCTTGTAATGCTTCCATTTGTTTACCTTTTTCAATGAATCCTTGTAGGGAATCTTCAGTGATTGTATTTGTTAATTCAGTCTGTACAACACCAGGTTCTATGCTTGTAACTCGAATGTTTTTTCTTACACTAAGTTCTTGTCTCAAACCTTCAGAAAATGCAGTTACAGCATGTTTGGTTGCGCAGTAAACACTTCCTGCTGGAAAAACAATTCTTCCTGCAACAGATGAAATGTTGATTATGTGACCTGACTTTTTCTCAGTCATTGTAGGGATTACTGCTCCAGTACAATACAGAACACCTTTGATGTTTACGTCTATCATTCGATCCCATTCGTCTATTTTTAGTGATTTCACAAAACTAAGAGGCATTAATCCTGCGTTATTTACCAAAACATCTACTGTTCCAAATTTATCAAGAGCTTGTTTTACCAAATTATCACAATCAGTTTTTTTGGTAACATCAGTTTCACAAATGACGATTTCTCCACCATCATCTGTAATTTCTTTTTGTAATGTTTCTAATCTGTCTAATCTACGTGCCCCTGCAACTATCTTTGCGCCTTTTTTTGCAAGTTCTTTAGCAGTGGAATATCCAATTCCGCTAGATGCTCCTGTAATTACTACAACTTTATCTTGTATCAAAGCTAAATTTTATGAAATCCGTTGTGTCTAAAAACGTTACGTGGTTTAGATGAAAAAGAAGATTTAGCAGCTGCCACAGCCACATCCACTATGGGCCTCAGTACCTTGAGATACACTTGGCCTACATTTGGAACATTTGTTTCCTCCATCTACTGAAAAGAAACCAATTCCGCATTCGATACATTTCATGCTTGGCATAACAATTGTCGAGATAGTGAGTATTTTATGTTATTGCCTCTAGTCCTTGAGCTGTTTCAATCATCCACATCTCAACTATTCCACCAACTAATAGAAGCCCAATAACAATTCCAATTTCAGCTGCTACAATATTCCTTTCATTTTTGATGTGATTCCAATTTTTTTGAATTACGTTCTTTGCTAGTAATGCACTTCGTGACATGGCAATTGAATATGCTCCAACCTCCATCAAACCAAATGGTGTTAAGAGTACAGCTAGAGGATTTACTTGTGCTATGTCCGGATTCGCAGTAGCAATTGCAGAAAATGCAAAACCAGTTGAATATGCAGAGAACAATCCCCATACAACACCAAAACCTGGAATGAACATTGGAATAGCAATTGTCGTATTATGTGCAAAGATTCCTATTCCATCTATTGTATCTACTATGGAATCAAAAAAGTCCATTATTTCTTCAACCTCTGCTTCAGTCGGTTCGCTTAGTATGGCAGATGAACCATATACGGCAGCAAAAATTGCTGTAAAAATAAAGAATATGATTATACGGCTTAAAGTTAGCATGTTGCCCATTTCATCGATCTATATTTGAGGTTTTGTCGTAAAACAGATTTAATTAAAACACAAATCAATATTTGGAATGGATAAAGAAATTTCTTTGGCAGTTAGTTATGCTCTAAACAAAGGATTTCAGATTCATCCGGATGCGTTGGAGATTTTACATAAGATAGATGTTAAGGAATTAGGCCAAATAATCAAAGATGTTGTAAGAGAAAAGACCAAACAAAAAGTCTTTTTGATAAATGAAGAAGATTTTGAGATTTATCTGGGAATAAAGGATGATGAGGAACATCAAGTCGAATTCGAGGTTTTATCAGATCCAACAAACAAGATCACTTCGGCAGAAGGCGTTGAAGGATATGGTGCATTGTTTGCAAGCAGATTTGCCAAACTAAAGCAGATAATGTCAGACAGACCTGAGTCAAAAAAGGTCAGAGATATTGAATCAGTCAAGTCAATCACAAAAACTAATGACGAATTGTATGTGTGGGGATTAGTTTCTGATAGAAAATCAGATAGAAACATCACAAAAATCACTTTAGAGGATCCAACCGGTTCGATGGAGATTGTGGTGTTTGAAGGGGATTTGAAAGATGCTGCAGATACTTTATTGATGGACCAGTTTGCAATGTTTAGGGTACTTCCTGCTAAAAATGGAGGTTTTTTTGCAAAAGACATCTATCATCCAGACATACCTGAGCACACTACAAATCGCTCAAAAACTGAAACGTATGCTGTATTTTTATCAGATTTACATGTTGGAAGTAGATTCTTCATGGAAGAAGAGTTATCAGAATTTATCAATTGGATTTCAAGTGCAGATCCCATTGCTAGAAAAATCAGATTTGTTGTTATTGGTGGAGATTTGATTGATGGAGTTGGGGTCTTTCCAGGTCAGGATAAAACACTAAATCAACTAACCACAGAAGATCAACTTCAAAAAACATTTGAGGTTTTAGATAAAATACCAAAACATATCAAGGTCTTTTTAATTTCTGGAAACCACGATGCTGGAAGAAAGGCGCTTCCACAGCCAGCAATTCCTAAGGAGTATAATTCAGAATTATGGGATAGAGAGAACTTTTTCATGTTGGGAAACCCATCTTTGGTCTCACTAAATGGTGTTAAAGTTCTGATGTATCATGGTCAATCAATTGATGATGTAGTTAGGACTACACCAGGAGTAAGTTATGATAAACCGGCTGCTGTAATGAGACATTTCCTCAAAGCACGGCATTTGAGTCCTATCTATGGAAGTCGAACTCCGATTGCTCCTGAAACTGAAGATATGATGGTAATTGATGATATTCCGGACATTTTCCACTCAGGACATGTTCACTTTGTGGGTCTTGATATGTACAAAGGAGTACTAATAGTAAATTCGGGTGCATGGCAAAGACAGACGGATTTCCAAGAAAGTGTGGGAATTACCCCAACTCCTGGAATGGCTATAATAGTAAACCTCCAAACAATGAAGGTTTTCCAAAAAGACTTCCGTGTTCAAGAATCTGATTTTATCGAGCCAAAACATGCCGAGCCACAATCACTTAGTTAGAAAATCCCAAATAATCTAAGCATATTTTCCTGTCCCCATTCTTTTCTTTTTTTGTGGTTTTGAATGTGCTTTGACCATATGCCTCATTGTTCTTTCAGGATTAGAGAATTTCAAATGACAGATTTTACACTCTAAATCTGTGTCATTTTTGGGTTTCTTATTGAATAGACCCATGGTTGAGAGTAGAACTGGTGTGTATTTATTTCTGAAAGATTAGAGGATGTCTTGTAGGAGCATCTCATCTTTAAAGGTAGATTTTACCATATCTGGTGAGACTGTGATTCTGAATTTTTTCGTATTTCCATGAGTTCCTTGGTGGACTATACGACCAGAGATGATTCCGGACATTTCGATTTCACTGAGCATTTGAGTGACTCTTCTTTGGGTGAGTTCTTTTTGGCGTATTTCTTTGCAGAGATTCTTGTAGGTAGAATATACCTCTCCTGTAGAAATCTCTGATGATTTCATTATTGCCATAATTAGTAATTTTTCGTGTAGTGGGTATGAGCGAAGTGCCACAACCTCTTTGTTTTCCTCTATTTTCTCAGATGCCATTCGTATGTGATCTTCTGTGACTGTTGAAACTTGGCTTCTTTCAGCTATTTCTGATGCCACCCTTAGAAGGTCAAGTGCACGTCTTGCATCTCCTGATTCTCTTCCAGCCATTGCGGAACATAGGTTTAGGGCTGCCTCTGAGACCACCCCATCATCAAAGGCCACTTCGATTCTAGCATCTAGAATTTCTCTAATTTGAGGTAGGTTGTAGTTTGTGAAGATAATCTCCTCCTCGCTCAAAGTACTGATGACTCTAGGGTCAAGTCTTTCTTTGAAGGTCAGGTCGTTTGATACTCCAATTAATGTAAGTGAGCCTGTGGTTAGCCTCTCATTTGCTCTGGTGATTTGGTATAGGACGTCTTTGCCTGTTTTTTGGATTAATTCTGCCAAGTAGTCAATCTCATCTATAACAAAGACTGCGTTTGTCTCGTTCTTGTCTAAGGCATAGAGAATCCTGTTGAAGACCTCACTAATTGATAGTCCTGTGTTTGGGAGCCACATCTTCTCATCGTTTGTTTTCTGGCTGCCCAGCCCTAATTGTCTACCAAAGGAGACCAAAAGGCCGTATAGGGTGGTCTCTTGTTTTGCGTTTGTATATGCTAGTTTGATTGGAAATGAGCCTTCCTCGACCCTTTTTTGAATTTTTGAGAGGACCTTCTTTATGACTAGAGTTTTGCCTGTTCCAGGCTTGCCATACACCAGTAAATTAGATGGTCTAGATTCCATTAAAATTGGTAATAGTGATTGGGTGATTTTCTCCTGCTCGGGGTCTCTGTGAAGGATTTGGTTAGGAATATGGGTAAAATGTAACACATCTCTGTTTTTGATTAGGGTCTTTCCGCTTTGTGCCGCATCAAGGAGCCTGTCAATTGGATCGATTGTTGTTGTACTCATGTTGAGATCATTTACTATTTCAAAACTACAGTTCAACTGATCTTTTTGATTTATTTCACAAGACTGATCGTTCTTGTTGACTCACTCCGGATCGCTCAGATCGCATCCCAGACACCTTCATTTCTAATGATAGATTAGATTGTATAATAAATAAAATAAAATTAGTATAGATATGAATTCTCATTTTAAAAATTTTGAAAAAGGAAACACTGGAAAGATAGGTGTGTGGGGTATCAAAAATAAAAAAATGAAAGAGGAGTCTGAGAGAAGGAACAAAACCAGGAAGGCAGTTAACAAATGTTAAGAACGTGTGAAGAATGGGTAAAAAAAGGCTATTTTGACCCCTTTATTTCCGGTCTAGGCGTTAAAGTGTCTATTAACACTGTTAATATCGAATACTCAACCCCTTCATTTCCACTCTAGGCACAAAAATCTATAATTTTAGGTAATACCGCATCCTAAGATTGTTAATAACAAAAACCTCTCTCAGGCGTGAGCCAGGCGTGTCAATGTTAACAAACCTGTTAGTTAACAAATCTAAGAAGATCAGTTGATGAGTTAAGGTTGGATCCTTATTGATCTGAATGGCAGGAAAAAAGATTAGAATAGATCTCGAGGATAAGGATGGAGCTAAATACAAGTTCAATATTGAGGGCAACATCAATAGAGAGAAAGTTCTCAAAATTTTCGAATTAATGGACTTGATGAATATTGAGGAGGCTGATAACAGCCCAAGTACAGAGTCTGTAGGAGGCAAAATCTGGTATATTGTTGACAAGTATTACCCTACGGGCCGCTTCACATCATCTGAAATTCTAGAGAGATATGAGGATGAATTCAACGAGCCAATCAAACTTAGTGTAATTTCGACATATTTGTCTAGATTTACCTCTAAAAACAAGGTGGAAAGAGCCAAAAAAGGCAGAGAATGGGCTTACCAGACCATTAAGATGGTAAATTCCACTCCTAAAATGTCAGAAAACTAAGAAATACGCACTTTTCTAACTACTAAATGGTCCCCTTCCAGGCCTATTTTGAGATAATCCCCCTTCTGCATCTCCAAATATTGCCTAAACTGTTTGGGAATTGAGATGGTTCCTCCCGAAGTAATCTTCACTAATTCCTCTTGAACCTCACTCATATTATAATTTATGATGAACTAATATTAATTAATTATGTTTATTATTATTCCATAAATTATAATGAAAAAGCTTAGTAAAACCACCAAAAAATCAACATTTCAAACACAATTCAACAAAGTCAAAAAATCCTAAGATTTTCTAATTAGGAGGTCTGAGGAGCTATGGTTTGGGCCACCGAACCAGATCCTGACAACTTGGAGAGGCCCATTTGGGTAATAGAGTAACTGTATGGCTTGGCGTTGGTGTTTCTTTCAACCAATCCGTCGTCAGTCATTTTCTTCATTGTTCTGGAAATATGCTCTCGGCTCTTTCCTAATGTGATTTGGATATCACGTGATGTGCGTGACTTGTCTGTGATTAGTCTCAACACAGCCTCAACAATATTATCACTGCTCATGTTAGGTGCACGTTCTACTTTAGGTGGATTTGGGGCTGGTTCAGGCACGATTTCTACCTGTTTTTGTACAACTTGTACCGGTTTTTCCTCATTTTTTACAATATTTTGTGGTGTTTCTTGCGAAAAAGTAAGATTTTCCAAGTCAATAGCATCTAATTTTATTTTAAGATCAATTAACTGTCTTTCATAGAACTCCATACGCTCCAAATCTGCCTTTGTTTGGTCATTAGAGGTTGAAATTGCCTTTAATTTAGAATACACGAATAAGGTAACCAAACCTCCTATGAAGGCCAAAATTAGTCCTAATATCACATCAAGGTCAGGTATCTCAATTATCATGACATATCATGAGGAATTTGTGATTTATCGTGATTGGACAACATTATTTTACACTTAGATTAATCAAAACCCCATCACACTATTGCAGACCAAGTACTGTTTCTAGGCACAAAATCACATTCCTGTAGTCTGCTTTACCACACGTTCTATCACACTAATGATTTCTTGTTCCTTCTCAGGGAAAACATCACCATCTTTTATCACACTCATTCGTTCGGAAAGGTCTGATATCACATCAATATCATCAGGAAGAACTATGCCTAACACGCCTAGAACTATGAAGGAATAATACAAGCCTGAGAGCTTCTCCCTAGACTGAGAAACCTGCCTGTAATAGGCGCCTTTAGTCATAGTAAATTCAACGTCAGATAGATTCTTGGATTTTAAAATAATTTCAATTTGTCTCTCTGTAAATAGTGATTTTTTGATAATTTCCCGTAAAATATTCGGAAAATTGGAATTGTTAGGGTCGCTCAAAGCTATACAAATCTGTATACCAGTACTTGAATAAAACTTAAAGGGTCTTCCTTGAAGTGGAATCATGACTGGAAAAGTAGAGGAAACACTCCTTTCTGAGCGTAAAAAATCACCATTACTATTCGTATTAATTGATTCAGAGGTATCTCAAATTGATTCTGCAGTAAAACTGGCAAAAGATGTAGAAGAGATAGGCGCAGCATCAATACTTGTTGGTGGCTCATCTGCAACTGATCAAATGGAGATGGCTGAGGTAGTAAAGAACCTCAAAGAAGCAGTAAATATTCCAATTATTCTATTCCCAGGAAACATTACAGGAGTTGTCCCACAGGCTGATGCCATCTTGTTTAGTTCCTTAATGAACTCTGAAAACCCATACTACATTACTCAGGCACAAGCACTTGGTGCCCCAAATGTACTCAAATTTGGTCTGGAACCACTCCCAACATCATATCTGGTAATTGGGGAAGGAACATCTGCATGGTTTGTAGGAAATGTTAGAGGAATTCCATTTGATAAGCCGAAAATCGCAGCTGCATATTCATTAGCGGCTCAATTCTTTGGTATGAGATTTGTCTATTTAGAGGCCGGTTCAGGAGCAAAAACCAATGTAACTCCTGAAATGGTTGCAACTGTAAGAAAGGTTTTCCAAGGATTTTTGATTGTAGGTGGAGGTATTCGTGATGCTGATACTGCAAAATCATTAACAGATGCAGGCGCAGATGCTCTAGTGATTGGAACCCTTCTTGAGGATAGTAACAACTTACAAAAGCTAACCGAAATAGCCAAAGCCATCAAAAACTAACCTCCTACATGTCGACTACAGCCAATTATGTTAAAGAAATCAATATTCCTCAAAATTACTCTGATTATTACGAAGAACTCTCAAACCAGGTTTACAAAGAGTTTGAGACTGCAGCAGACGCAAAATCAACGCTTTTAGACTCTTCTGGAATAATAGAGCCGAAAATCGCATTTGATTTGGCTGAACGCGTTGCCAAAATGCATGATATCGACATTGCTACGCCTCTTCGTGAACTATTAGACAAACTCGGAAAAGAAAACGCTGCTCTAATCATGTCAAAGGAAATAGCAGAAGGAAAGTATCAATCTTCAGATGCTTCTTTGGAAGAGAGATTAGATCATGCTGTTAGGGTAGGTTTAGCAATTGTTACTGAAGGTGTGACAATTGCACCATTACAAGGAATTAGCGAAATCAAAATTAAAAATAACAAAGATGGTTCTGAATACCTTTCAGTTTCAATTGCAGGACCAATGAGATCTGCAGGAGGTACTGAATCTGCAGTCACAATGCTAATAGCTGATCACGTGAGACGTGCAGTTGGACTCGAAAAATATCAAGCTGATTGTTTTGATGATGAGACAGGAAGATTCGTAGAAGAACTAAGAATCTATGAAAGTGAAGCAAAACAGAGTTTCCAGTTTCATGTATCTGATGATGATATCAAAACTGTAATCTCAAACTTGCCTGTAGAATTAGAAGGCGAAGGAACAGATCCTGATGAGGTAGTCAATCATCGTAACATGACTCGAATCAAAACTGACAGAGTACGTGGTGGTGCACTACGTGTATTGAATGATGGATTAATTGGAAGATCAAAAAAACTCTTGAAACGAATCGAGAAGTATAATCTAGAAGGTTGGGAATGGCTAAACGATATTCAAGGTGCTGTTCAAAAAGGAGAGACTGGCGATGATGCTTCTGAAAAACGTATGAAAGAAGTCATTACGGGAAGATCTGTTTTGTCCATGCCAAACAAAATTGGAGGATTTCGACTCAGATATGGACGTGCATGTAACACTGGATTTGCAAGCGTAGGATTACATCCTGTAATTGCAGAAATTTTAGATCATACCATTACGGTGGGCACACAAATCAAACTTGACAAACCTAGTAAAGGTGCGACTGTTGCCTTTGTTGATTCGCTTGAAACACCCATTGTTAGATTAAAAGGAGGCGAGGTTATCAAAATTCAAAATACAGAACATGGAATTCAAATAAAAAACAACATTGAAAAAATTCTCCACCTTGGTGATATCTTAATCACGTTTGGTGATTTTCTAGAAAACAATGCAGAATTGATTCCAACTCCAATGGTTGAAGAAGTCTGGGCAGAACATCTAAAGGCAAAACTCTCCAAAAATGACTCTCGACTCGAATTTTTAACAAAGACTCCGACATTTGTTGACGCCATTTTGCTCTCAAAAGAACTAAAAATCCCACTACACCCAAAATTTCTCTATTATTGGGATTTTATCACAACTGAAGATCTAAAACAAATCACAAATCCGATTTTAAAATCAGAAAATGAAATTCATTATGAAATGTCAAAAAAACAAATCCTTGAAAATCTTGGAATTCCTCACAAAGTTTTAGATGAAAAAATCATCATATCTGGAATTGACGTTCAAATCTTGGATCATTTAATTTTTGGAAATACCATACAATATGATGATTCAAAATCAGTCTTAGAATTACTAACAGTAAGTTCTGGTGTAGAAATTAAAAACAAGTTTTCAACATCAATTGGTGTAAGAATCGGAAGACCTGAAAAGGCTGCCCCTCGTTTAATGAAACCCCCAGTACACGTTCTATTTCCTGTTGCAGAAAAAGGCGGTATTACACGTGACATTCTAAAGGCGGCAGTTGCATCTGAATCATTTTTCTCAAATTTGAATAATCGTAGATGCAATGACTGTAACATACCATCAATTGGAATAGTTTGTAGCAAGTGTGGTAATAAAACAACAAAATTCTACATCTGCAGAATTTGTAAAGATGAGTTAGAAACCCCACATTGTGAGAAATGCAAGCGTGATGCAAACGGATTTTCCTACAAACAGTTCCCATTAAAGCAAAGTCTAATTTCAGCACAAGAAAAACTTGGAATCCGTGCAAAACCACCATTCAAAGGTGTAGAACAACTAATCAACCAAGAAAAAATTCCTGAGCCACTAGAAAAGGGATTGATAAGACAAAACTTTGGGCTGTCTGTCTTCAAAGATGGTACAGTAAGATTTGATGCAACAAACTCTCCTTTAACACACTTCAAACTTTCCTGGATTGGAACCACAGTTGATCAAATCAAAAAACTTGGTTATGAAAAAGATGCAGATGGAAATCCAATCACAAACGATGAGCAATTAATTGAATTAAAGATGCAAGATGTTATCATTCCATTAGAAAGTGCAGAATATCTCGTAAATGTTTCAAAGTACATTGACTTTGAATTACAGAAATTTTTTGGCAAACAATCATTTTATAATTTGAAAAACACTCAGGACTTACTAGGCCATTTGGTAATTGGTCTTGCACCTCATACGTCTGTTGGTATCACAGGACGATTAATTGGATACACAAAAACACATGTTTGCTTTGCAAGTCCTATCTGGCATTCAGCAAAAAGACGAGACGCAGACGGTGATGCTGATTCTGTCATGTTGTTATTAGATGCATTACTGAACTTTTCAAGACAGTTTCTGTCTGATAAAATTGGAGGATTGATGGACGCACCATTGTTAATTCAACCAATCGTCTTACCACATGAGGCACAAACACAGGCACATAACTTTGAAGTTACAAAAAAATTCCCTCTTGCATTTTATGAGTCAACTTCCAACCATGAGAAATCAGGTGACATCAGAAATATCGAAACTTTAGCTATGCGAAAAGATACAGGAGATGAAAACATCTTCCATGATTATTTCTTTACACATGCAACTACAACTTTAACCTCATCAAAATCTCGTAGTGCCTATTCAACACTTGAATCAATGGTTGACAAGCTTGACTTACAAATTAAAAATGCAGATATCATTAACGCTGTTGAAACAAAAGAAATTGTTTCATATTTGATACAAACACATCTCATTCCTGATATTATGGGAAACATTCGCGCATATGCAAAACAAAAATTCCGTTGTACTGCATGTGGTGCAAAATATAGACGAATGCCATTACTTCAAAAATGCACATGTGGTCACAAACTACTACAGACAATTACTCGACCATCAATTGAAAAATATCTTCCATTAGCAAAGAAACTAGTCACAAAATATGACGTTGATCCATACCTAAAAGGAAGAATCATGACATTATCTGATGAAATTGAACTACTCTTTGGAAAAGGTGATGGTTCACAACAACTGTTAACTGATTTTGTAAATTAACGTAATTTTACGTACTCGTAAGCACCAAGTTTGTTATCAAAGCAGTATTGTGTTTTTTTGAAATCAGTTTTGAATTCTTTTACTCGATTTGCAACTTCAACAGCATCTTTTTTGTCAACTACAACTTGTTTTATCAAAGATGCAATTTCTTTCATCTCAGATTCTTTCATACCAAGACGAGTAATCTCTGAAGTTCCTAAACGAATTCCACCTGGATGCATATAGTGACGGTTTGCTTTCAAATCTCCAGGAATTAATTGACGGTTTACGATAATGTTTGCTTTTTCTAAATCAGCTTCAATAGTTCCACCATCACCAAAATCTAAAACGTTTACAACTGTTTGATGTGATTCCGTGTAACCTCTTTTCTCACCTAACACTTTGAATCCTACATTGTTTAGTTCTGCAGCTAGTGCCTTTGCATTTTTAATTGTCTGCTCTGCATAGTCTTTACCAAATTCCAAAGCTTCTGCAAATGCAACTGCTTTTGCACCCATGTGATGAATGTGATGACTACTTGTTAAACCTGGGAACATTGCTTTCTTGATTGGTTCGGCATGTTTTTCAAATCCTAAAACTAATCCACCTTGTGGACCAAACAAAGTTTTGTGAGTACTCATGGTCATTGTGTCGGTTCCTTCTCTAAGTGGGTCTTGGAATTTTCCACCAGCAATTAATCCTGCAACATGTGCTGCATCATAGTTGACGTGCATGTCATGTCCTTTTAGAAAATCAGCTAGTTCCTTTACTGGATGTGGGAATAAAAATACAGAACCACCAAACATTGCAATCTTTGGTAATCGTCCTTGTGATTTCAAATCTTCAACTTTAGCTTTTGTCTTATCAACATCTAATGTCATTTCTTCAGGATCAAATGCAAAAAATTCAATGTCTAATCCGTGAACTAATCCTGCAGTTCCTGAATGTTCTTTCTTTCCATGTGAGATGTGACCCCCTGCAGGAATTGATGATGCAATCATAACATCGCCTGGATTTGAATAAGCAGAATAGATTGCCAAGTTTGCAACCACACCAGAAACGCTTCTGACATCTGCAAATTCGGCTTTGAATAATTTTTGAGCTAATTCCATACATTGAATCTCAACCTCATCGATGTAGGTACATCCGGCGTAAACTCGCTCACCAGGCCAGCCTTCGGCATATCTATTACCAAAATCTGACATCACAGCCTCTCTTACAGCTGGGCTAGGAATGTTCTCACTGGCAATTAATGGTATGGAATTATCAAACCATTCATGATGTTTTTCAAGACTAGAAAATACCTTATCGTACGATTCTTTGTTTGAATCACTCATGACTTTGAACTTGATTTTCCTAATTTAAGACCAGCGATCTTTTTCATACATTTTTGATCAAGAAGCTATATATTTTGAAATTTGACGTTTTGATCTATGGCAGCACAAACTCCAAAAGGCAACTTACCTGTTGTTGTTCTAAAAGACGATGCTAATCAGGTAAAAGGCAGAGAAGCTCAGAAAAACAATATCGCAGCTGCTAAAATCATTGCCGATATTGTTCATACCAGTTTAGGTCCAAAAGGAATGGACAAAATGCTAGTTGACTCTTTAGGTGATGTTACAATTACAAATGACGGTGCAACAATTCTTAAAGAAATTGATGTGCAACATCCAGCAGCAAAAATGCTTGTTGAAATTTCAAAAACTACCGACAATGAAGTAGGCGATGGAACAACATCTGCAGTTGTTTTAGCAGGTGCATTGCTAGAACACGCTGAAGGACTTGTACTACAAGATGTACACCCAACAATCATTGTTGATGGTTATAGAAAGGCAGGAAGAAAAGCAAAAGAGTTCTTAGATCAAATTGCAGATAAAGTTTCAGCAACTGATAATGCTATTCTATTAAAAATTGCAAAAACATCAATGCAAACTAAACTAGTTAGAAAAGATTCTGAACAATTAGCAGACATGATTGTCAAAGCAGTAAAGGCTGTTGCTGAAAAGAATGGCGACAAATTTACTGTTGACGTTGATGATATTAAAGTAGAAAAGAAAGCAGGTGGTTCAATTAAAGACTCAAAAATTATTCAAGGAATTGTACTTGACAAAGAAATAGTTCATTCTGGAATGCCAAAGAAAATAACAGAAGGAAAAATTGCACTTCTAAATGCAGCACTTGAAATTAACAAAACTGAAACTGATGCAAAAATTAACATCTCAAACCCACAACAGATGAAAGCATTCTTAGATGAAGAAAATAAAATGCTCAAGACAATGGTTGACAAAGTTATTGGTTCTGGCGCAAACGTAGTTTTGTGTCAAAAAGGAATTGATGACATGGCACAACACTATTTGTCAAAGGCTGGAATTTTAGCAGTTAGACGTGTTAAAGAAAGTGATTTATCTAAACTTGCAAAAGCAACAGGCGCAAGAATTGTAACTAATCTAGATGACTTATTTGAAAAAGACTTGGGTTCAGCATCTTCAATTCAAGAAAAGAAAGTTGAAGAAGACAAATGGGTTTTCATTGAAGGTTGTAGACACCCAAAATCTGTTACACTACTATTACGTGCAGGTTCACAAAGAGTTGTCGATGAAGTAGAGCGTTCAGTTCATGATTCACTTATGGTTGTAAGAGATGTAATGGAATTACCATCAATTGTAGCAGGTGGTGGAGCTCCTGAAACATATGCGGCAACTAAAATTAGAAACTGGGCAAAATCACTTCAAGGACGTGAACAACTAGCAGCAGAAAAGTTTGCTGAAGCACTAGAAGCAATTCCTTTAGCATTATCTGAAAACGCAGGAATGGATCCAATTGATACTTTAACACATTTACGTTCAAAACAAACCAAAGGTGAGAAATGGACAGGTATTGATGTAATGAAAGGTAAAGTAGGAAATTTGAAATCAACTGATATTATTGAACCACTCGCAGTGAAACATCAAATTGTTTCAGCAGCCACAGAAGCTGCATGCATGATTCTTAGAATCGATGATGTAATTGCAACCGCAAAATCTGCAGGTCCCCCACCAGGTGCTGAAGGCGGAATGCCTGATATGGGTGGTATGGGCGGTATGCCAGGTATGGGCGGCATGGGAATGCCACCTGGAATGGGAATGTAGGTTACCAAAAATTTTAATCAACACATATTCATTCTAAATTATCATGGTTAAACACAGAAGATGGTCTGATAAACAAAAATCAGATTCATCTCAAACAGAGAAAGAAAAACAATTTACAGAAAATCCAATTTCATCAAAAACACCAATTAGTTTAAAGTCCGTCATTCTGTCAGGAACAAAATATGCATACGTTATAGCTCTCGCCGCATTACTTTCAGGAATATTTACTCCTTTTACTTTAGGTGTTCAATCCGAAACAGTAATTCTTGGGATGCTTATAATTTTCCTTGGTCTTGCAGGAGGAATTCTAATTTTCCTTGGAGTAAAAATACAGAGGTTTAAGTCAATAATGATATTATCTGGGCTGGGAATGATGGTCTTATCTGTGATTTTAATTCATGAAATTAGTGAACGTTCTATATTTAACTAAATTCTATACATCAAAGTATAGATAAAATTCATGTGGGTGAGGTCTGATTGCAATTTCTCTATGATCTCTTCTTTCCAACTCTATGATCTTATCTAAAACTTCACTATCAAATATTGGTGCTAGATACTTTCTGTCACTTTCTAATTCATCTAATGCTCTTCCAAGATTTGCAGGTAACGTATCAATTCCTCGTTTGATTCTTTCTGATTTTGTCATTTTGTAAATGTCTTCTTTAACTGGATCACCCGGTTCAATCTTTTTCTTAACACCATCTAATCCTGCAGCCAATACAGCTGAAAATACTAGATATGGATTTGATGCAGGATCAGGAACACGATATTCCATTCTTTTCATAAATGCATATTTTTCTCCCTTGAAATGTCCGGGAATCCTAATTGTTGCAGAACGATTACTTGAACTCCATGCAATGTAAACTGGTGCTTCATAACCTGGAACTAATCTGTGATATGAGTTGGTTGTAGGATTTGTAATCGCTGTTAATCCTTTAGCATGTTCCATTACTCCTCCACAGAAATAACGACCCGTTTGACTTAATTCTAATTCTTCATCTTTGTCATAAAATGTATTCACATCTTTTTTCCATAGACTAACGTTTGTGTGCATACCCGAACCTGAATCCATAGAAATTGGTTTAGGCATCATTGTAGCTACTTTGCCAAATCCTGCTGCAACATTTCTTACGACATACTTGTATGACTGTGCACCATCTGCAGCATTTGTCATGTAATCGTATTTTATATCGATTTCACATTGTCCTGCAGTTGCAACTTCATGATGGTGGTTGTCACATAAAATTCCAAAATTATCATTCAAAACATCAACACACTCGTTTCTAAATGGTGTAAGTGTGTCTGATGGTGTACTTGGATAGTATCCTTCTTGTAATCCCATTGGATAACCAGTCCCTTCCTGACTCCAAGGTGCTTCTGCAGATTCAATTGAGTAAGATTGACCTTTGTATGGTGTTAAAACATCCCAATGAACTTTGTCAAATACAAAGAATTCAACTTCTGGTCCCCACGTACTGTAATCAAATCCTTGCGTTGTTACATATTTCTCAGCTTTCTGACATATGCCTCTAGGATCACTTTCTAAACGTCCTCTATCTCCTCCCCAATAAACATCACATAGCAACCTGGCAGTTTTCTTTTCTTTCACCCAAGGAATAATTGCAAATGTACTTGGATCTGGTTTTAGAATTAAATCCGAATCTGCAATATCTGTAAAACCTACAATAGATGAACCATCTAACTTTGGTAATCCATCCTCCATCTGTTGTGGAGTAAATGTATCTGCTGAAATTGTTGTGTGATGGAATCTTCCTGTTAAACCTGTGAATTGAAGGTCTATGAATTTTATATCTTCATGTTTTATTCTAGAGAATACTTCATCCGAAGAATATTTCACTTGTGTGGCCTTACCACCTATTACTTTATACGGCAATTTTCTAACTTCAAGCTAAAAGAATTAAACGTACCATTTAAGATTAACTTTGTATAAAATTGTCAGAACTAGAATCACTCGATCTAAAAAATCTCCATGTAATTGTACTACAGGAATTTCAAACTGAAGAAATACAGGAGCTTAATCCAGATTTTTTCAGAAATTTATCTAATTTCATTGGTAATCTAAAAAATGAGGAATATGATGGAATTGAAAATAAAACTAAAAGTAATATGATCACAATTGCAACCAGCTTAACCGAACTTCTCATAAATAAAAGACTCGAAAAAATGTCATCTGAATCATCTTATAGTATCTTAACGGATGAAGAAAAATTCATTTTTGATTCTAATGATGAAATGAATGAACGAAAAGACATGATAATTTCTGGAATAATCAATGGAAAATCAAAATTTTTAGAAATTACTTCTACAAAACACAAAACCAAACCTGTTACTGTTAGATTTGTAAAAGAATTTGATGAAATTGTGGGCGTTGATTTGGAAAAATATGGTCCATTCAAACCTGAAGATATCGCAACAATTCCTAATGAAAATGCACAAGCGTTAATTTCAAATGGAGTTGCATTAAAAGTTAGAATAGAAGAATAACATGTCTCATCCTGGCTCAGTAGATATCATTGATTTTTTAGCATTTACAATCTATCCGTTCATAGCTCTTGGAATTATAGAATTAATCAGTAGGGGAATAAAACTCTCATCATGGAAAAAATTATCAATTCAAGGAGTTGCGATGATCATCTTATCGATAATTTATGTTGTATTTCCTGCTTTAATAGTTACTAGAGAAGAATATTCACATGTTGAACCACTGTGGATGTCAATTGTGGTAATGCTAGCACTAGCTGCCACATTATTCTTTCAAGCTAAACGTACAAAACTTGATCCTACTAAAGCAGAATACTGATTAACGAAATCTTCCAAAAAATCTTTTAAATTTACTCGAACCCGGTCCGCCATCTCGGATTACTTTTCTTTCTCCAAATTTTTTTGCTCTTAATACTGTTAATTTCACACATCGATGATCTTCTGGAAGTCTATGTTCGTCACAAAATGGATCTTTACAATATGTACATTCAAACGGAATATCTACCATATCTCCACAATATGCACATTTTTCTGGTTTCATGTTTTCAGATAGATTTTTTCTCTAATAAATTTACAACATTTTTTCTAGTGCAGTAAAGGTTCGTATGACACAAACTCTATACTTTTCAAATTTTTTTGTTCCTGCAGTAGCACCACCCAAATAACTTAATTCTCTAATGTAGTTTCCAATTCTTTGTTCATTTGGTTCTAATTTGTGAGCGTATCTATTTCGAATTCTTGACATTAATTCTACATTTTTTTTCAAATTTCCTTTTATCAAACCAGATTCTGTAAGTATATCCATTTTTAGATTTGATGTGAATAATGTACTATCAATTGATTTTGGAGGAATATTGAATTTTTTTTCCAAAATTCTATCAATGGTGTTTTCAATATACATATGACCGACTAGGAACAAATCACGTTCGTTTGTAGTTTCTAAAATCTTTTGAAGTTTTTGAGCAGAAGGACCTTTTTGCATAACTACTCAAAATTGATGTATGATTCAAGTGTTGCTTGATTAAACACCATTACTGAAAGATCTGAAAACTCCTTTCCTTCTAACTGTTCCACTGTTCCTTCAAAACTAGTTTCATTTTCTGTAGTAATTGATTCATAGACATGAACTTTCATCTTTGAGGTTTCAAATCCTTTTTCTTTCAAATATATTGCAATTTCAGATTGCATGAAATGTTTCTCTGGAACTTTAGGCCAAGGTCTTGGAACTAAAATTACACTATACCCATCAATTAACGCTTTTAGTAATTCTAATTTTTTCTCTTCTATTGAAGTTGAAATATGCATGGTGATGACTTTTGATTTATCTGTTGGAACTTTAGCACGTGATGCTGCAACTTGAGTTGAACTAATACCTGGAATGATTTCAACTTCATCATAAATCTCAATTAGCCTATCAACAACTTCTGATTCTGAAAAATTAACATCACCTGTAAATGGAACGAGGATTGTATGATTGCCCTCTTTTGCAATTTCTTGATATGCATCTTCTTGATTCTGCATTGTTACTTCAAGAATTCTTTTTCCTTTGACATATTCTTCAATTGTTTTTATCGTATAACCATAGCCAATTACAACGTCACATTGTGATATTACTTCTTTTACAATATCTGTAACATATTTTGGTGAACCTGGACCTACTCCAACAGCAAAAACTTTGTTCATCTTATTTTGTTACTCTTTGTTTTGATTTAATATAGTCAATACATGGTGTCCAATTAACTCTAAGATATTTTGTAGGATCTTTAATTGGATAATTTACCCAGTCTTGCACAATTGAAAAATCATATTGCTTTTTCTTTCCATCTTCTACAGCTGTAATTTTTAATACACTGCCCCATGTTTTTTCTTCTTCACCAATTTCTAAAATATTGTCAAATGTTATCTTGCTGATATATTTTGATTTGACTTCTTCCAGATCAATTTCCAAATCTTTTTCATCATATCCGTCATGTCGAAGAATTGTATTATTATTTTGTAACAAAGTAACTACTTGTCTTTTGGTTGCAGCCCCCCACCATTTTTTCATTCGTTCAGTTCTTTTTAGAAAAATAAAATGATTATCTGTTAAGAGTAACATTCCTTCTTTACCGCCTACACCAAAAAATGATTTTGACTCTCGCCATACGGACATTAGATGTGTATGAATTTTCTCATCAAATACCATAAAACAACTTGAAAAATGGATCGTTAAAAGTTAACTGCAGATCTAATTTTTATTATAGATGAAATTTCCATTTTTATGAACAAATTATTATTCTCCATGACATTTTCCTTATTCTTAATTTGTTTTGTACCATATGCCTTTGCAGATTATGAAGATACAATTGTAATTATTAAAACTCCAAGTGGAAAAATGTTAATAGAATTCTTCCCTGATGTTGCTCCAAATCACGTTGAAAATTTCATCAAATTATCTGAAGAAGGATTTTACACCGAAACAATATTTCATAGAATAATAAATGGATTTATGATTCAAGGAGGCGATCCAGGTACTAAAGATGTTAATGTATCTATTGAGTCATGGGGACAAGGAAATCCTGGTTATGCAATAGATGCAGAGTTCAATAAGATCAAACATGATAGGGGGATTGTCTCCATGGCACGTTCATCTGATCCTAACAGTGCAGGGTCACAATTTTTCATCGTACATGAAAACTCACATTTTCTTGATGGTCAATACACAGTTTTTGGAAGAATAATTTCTGATGAAAGTTTTGAAACACTAGATAGAATTGCATCTTTGGAAACTCTGAAGTCTGTAACTGGATTTGATGGACCTGGGGCTGATGCCCCTAACAATGCAGGATTGGCAATAATTACTGAAGTAGAAGTTGTTCAGCGTTCTGATCTACCTAATTTACCAACTCTCAATGATCCTAGTACGACACACAAACCTCCAATGCAAACAAGTGGTGGTAAATATACTAATACAGAGTATGGGGTATCATTTAACACTCCTCAAGGTTGGATTATACAAACTCCTCCTCGTGTAGATCCTAATACTCCTAATATTGTTGTTGCAGGACCTAAAACTGGAAATTTGAGTCCTGCTCTAACTGTAACTATCTCAAAATCTGAACTAGATCTAGAACAAGACGTTGAAAATTTCAAAAATCAAATCCAACCATTAATTGATCAGGGTGTTCTTGTAATAGAAAATGAATCACGTATAGTGGCCAATGAATACGACGCACATTTGTTTATAACCAAAGCAAATTTTGAAAATCAAAATGATGAAATTATAGAGATAGCTTTTGCCACAGCATTAATCCATGATAATAATAAACTATATCAACTTCAATACATGAATACACTGGAAAATTACTTCGCACAAGATGCACTGTTTAATGATATGATTAATTCTTTTGAAACACTTTCAACTTTATCAGAAAATCCTGATGACAATATTACTATGGAAGAATGGAAAGACCAAACCAACTCAGTAGATGGTGGCGGTTGTCTAATTGCAACTGCAGCATACGGTTCTGAAATGGCACCACAAGTACAATTCTTGAGAGAAATTAGAGATGGTAAAGTAATGACAACACAATCTGGTACTGCATTTATGACAGGATTCAACCAATTCTACTATTCATTCTCACCAGCAGTTGCTGACTATGAACGAGAAAACCCAGTATTCAAAGAAGCAGTCAAAGTAACACTAACCCCAATGTTAACCTCACTAACACTACTCAACTATGTTGATGTAGATTCTGAGCAAGAAATCTTAGGATATGGTATAGGAATAATTCTCCTAAACATTGGAATGTACTTTGTAGCACCAGCAGCTGCAATAATTGCAATTAAAAACAGAATTAAACGGCAATAAGTCCAATCTTTATCAAAAACTCAATGCCTGTTGCAAATGTTTTATCATCAATTTGTCCATCTGCCCACCATCCCGCATTAGTTTTAATCCATTTAGGAATTGATGAATCTTCTTCTGATTGAGATTCAGAAATTGGCACCACAATAAGTCCATCTTTTATCAAAAATTCAATTCCATCGATAAATGCAGAATCTGGTATTTGATCTGTTGCCCACCATCCCGCATTATTTTTCACCCATGTTGGAATTTGGTATTCTGATGTTGAATCTTTTCTATCTACAATTAATGGAATTTCTAAATTGGCTACACTACTATCGGATAATTTTTCAAACTTGATACTAATAATTCCAGATACATCTTCTGGAATCAAAAATTCATAACTATTGCTTTGTGTTTTTGAATCTAAACTTACACCACTGGTTTCACTAATTTGTTTTCCCTCATGAAGAATCTTTAAGTCATATGATGCAGCAATGGGTCTATCTTTGAGGAATGTATCTAAAACATCAAAATAAAGAACTGCTTTCTGTCCAGATTTCAATTCATTATCCCACCATAAATTAACTTTGAATTGTCCATTTTCTGTTACACCAGACAATGGCAAATCACTTTCAGGCTTTACTGTCATTGTAATTTTATTTTCACTAAACTCATTGTTTGAAAAAATTTGTTGTAATTCTTTTTGACTCACTACAATGTGTACAAGTCTATCATCAGCTGAAAAATCATCAATGTTAATCATTGATTCAGG
>CACFJZ010000003.1 GCA_902566725.1 uncultured marine group I thaumarchaeote | reverse complement strand
GAGAAAATATTAGTTCGTATGTTGAGAAATTTAAAAAATTCGTATACTGATTCTTTCGCTTATGATATGGCCATATTATGTAATAAAATGATTTTAGGTATTGTACCTAATTCTGTTGATGAAATAAGAGATATGGGAATTTTGGAAGATAAATTAGGCAATTATGAGAACGCAGTAAAATTTCTCAATACATATTTAGAAAAAGATCCTAACGCCGAAGACGTAGATTTTGTTTTAGAATTAATTAGAGAGATAAGAAATAAAATTAATCAATAATCGATGATACGTCGTGACCTTTTTTGATCATTTTTACTTCATGACGCGCTAGTTCATTTCTAAAAGCATGTTTGATTACATCAATTTCATTTCGTAGAGTTGCAATCTCATCTTCGAGTTTTTCAATTCGGTCATAAACGGTTCCTTCTTCAGAGCTCATAATCTAATATTGAAAAAAATCTTTAAAAAGGTATGGGTGAATTTGTAGCCTAGCTATAAATCAAATTCTTGATTACATGCCGGACATTTTGCTCTTTCTTCTCCAACAGAACCAATAATGAATATTCGACCAATTGTTTTACATATAGGACACATTCCAGTGGTGACATTTTTTGGACCTGTTTTGATTATTTTTTGACTTTTACGACGTCCCATTTGATTTCTAAATCATAGAAAAATTTAGTCAATATTAAAGCTGGCGCGGGGAGAGGGACTTGAACCCCCGAGTTCTTGCGAACATGGGATTAGCAATCCCACGCCATACCAGGCTAGGCGATCCCCGCTCAAACTGAGTGAGTTTTGTTGTTTAATTAGTATAACTTGAGAATATCAGGAAAATTTGATAGAGTTTATTCTTCTTCAAATCTAGCATAGTTTTTTGTGATGTCTTGTAAAGTAGTTCTTTTTCCACCTACGACCTTAAGATCAACTTGAATTTTTCCGTTCTCAACAGTGATTATATTGTAACTATTTTCAAAAAAACCTCGCACACGTTTAGAAGATGTTGTTCCAGCGTTGGCAATTAGTAAATTACTAAAATCCCAGATCCAAGGTCTATGTTTATGACCACATAACACTAAATTGACTTTTGCATTCAAAGTTGCTCGTAAGACATCACCAGCATCAATTATTGTAAGTCTATCAGAACCGGTATCAGGAATTCCTATTAAATGATGGTGCATTGCTAATATTGTAACCTTTTTTTCATATTTTTTCATAGTTCGTTCAAGCCATAATGTTTGCCTATATCCAACTTCACCTTCATCGCGATCGGGTCTTGCGGTTCCTAGTGTAACTACCACTACACCATTACCTAATTCATTAATTGTTTGAAATGGAAAATATTTCTTAAAATGAAGATACCCAGTATTTCGATAATCATGATTTCCAGGCATTGCAATGATTTTTTTTGCATTGAGTTTTGAGATTAGTTCTTTACATCCTTCATATTCTTCTTTAAGACCTTCATTTGTCAGATCTCCCGTAATTATTACTGCATATGGAGACAATTCATTAACCTCATCAATTACTTGTTGAAAGATCTCACTACGGAATTGTGCACCAAAATGAATATCAGATAATTGAACGATCTTCATAAGATAATATTTGTAGTAGTTGATTTAAGATTTTTTCAAATTAACGATATTTTTCACTCTCTTCATTAACATCTTTAAATAATTTTTCTTCTGTTCGATAGTCATAACCTATTTTTTCATGGATTATTTCGAGAGCAGATATAATTTTTTCAGGTTTTGGAAGCTGGATCATGATAAGCTTTTCACGATCATAGATTGAAGAAATAGCATACATTCGCGAGGATGCTAATGCAGTGAAAAAATCCATATTTTCATTTGCGTGTATTAAAATTTTTTCAATAAAGTTACCCTTGAAAATATTATATCTACTTTTAAAATTAATTTTGAATTGAACAAAAACATGATTTGATCCTCCAGCGGCGTGGGCGTGGGGGTTATACAAAATGTTCAGATTAGTATCTCCAATGAATCCATTAGGTCCACAATATGATAGTAGTTTTTCAAATTTTCTACCCTCAAACCCAATACAAGGAGTTTTTTTTCCTTCAAAATCTTCTACAGACAAATCCTTATGAGATTTGTTTAAGAATTCATCTAGCTCATTGCTTGCCAACGTCTTTCCTCGCTAATTTTGGCACAACGTAATCACTTGCTTTTACCAAAAATGGCGTGATAAATGCAGTGATGATCGAAATTATACCTATCAAAGGGAACAAAAATGCACTAACTACTCCAGCATCCACGCCAACTTTGATTATAACAATAGAGAATTCACCTCTTGGGGCCGCAAGAGTGAATGCAGAACGGAGTGATTTTCCTCGCGGTTGACGCATTAGTATATTTCCCAACATATTTCCTCCAAACTTCATTCCCATCGCAATTGCAATCAAAGCAATAGCAATGAAGATATAATTTTCTAATTGACTTACATCCATCAGCGCACCAACAGATACAAAGAAGATTGCAACAAACATGTCTTTAATTGGGCTTGATAATATTTTTGAAACTTCGGCAGATTTTGATTCAGCAACAAGTACACCTGCAAGAAATGCTCCAATTGCCACAGAGAGGCCTACAACATTAGCCAGCAAAGCGTAACCAAAGCATACACCTAGAACACTAAGTAGTAAAATTTCTCGATTCTCAGCACTTGCAACTTTATCTATTAGTTTTGGCACCGTACGTATACCAACCGTAAATGTACCTACAATCAAAATAGTGGCAACTACTACTACGGTAACTGCACCCTCAATAGAGACAGTTCCTGCCAATGCAATTGATTCTAATGATGCAATGAGAATTACAGCTATAACATCCTCAACAATCAAAATTCCTAATACAAGAATGGAAGATTCTTTTTTGATTTTTCCCGCTTCCTCTAAAACTTTGACAATAATTGCAGTACTGCTAATTGATAATGCAGCAGCTAGGAACAGGGAATCCATGAATCCAATTCCAAGCATTCCACAAACATAGAATACAGCAATTAATGTCAGGAAGAGACCCAAACTTCCTACGCCGATAGCTACTTTTCCAATAGACCGAATTTTTGCAAATGGAAATTCTATTCCTATGACAAACAGTAGTAGAATTACTCCAATTTCTGCAAAGACGTTTAGTGCAGCAATATCAGAGAGTATGCCTATCGAAGTACCACCATGATCACCAGATCCACTTTCGGGAAGAAATGATGTCCAAATTGGAGATAACGGTCCAATCAACATTCCTGCAAAGAGATATCCGATGATTAGCGGTTGTCGAATCTTAAAGAATGCCAGAGTAACTATTCCTGCAAGAATCATTATGACTGCCAAATCAGTAACAAAGTTGTCATGAGGCATCTGTAATGGATTAATTTTATCAAGTAAAGTCCAGATACCGCCTTCTATGGCACTTTCACTTTCTCCAGTACCCAACTGAAGGAAAAAATTCTGCATCTATACACTATGTACTAGTTTACTTAAAACAATTTTCTGGATACGGCTTTATTTTAACAAAATTTTCACTATAATATCTGGGATGATGATCAGAGTGTCGGATTCATGAAGAAATAAGCTCTGGGGTATCTGACCAGAAATGGTTATTTTAGTAGAACCTTTGTTATATATGGTACGGTACTATACGGTAATACATGATACAATGTGAATATTGTGACAAAAGCTTTATCGAAAGCAAAAATGGATTAGCTGAGAAGACATTTCATCAGTTATTGCATGACCCGGAGATTATCAACAAGTAATCCCGCACGTTTTTCTTTTTTTATACTCCACTTTTTAAACCAGCAATGTAATTTCAGATTGTCATGGTTGAGAAAAAACGGGTAAAAAAACAACCAAACAAAACAAAGAGAGACCCAAATCCAACACAGTTATTCAATAAAGTAAATTCTGTTTCAGAATCAACAAAAGCATTATCAAAAGAGATCAAAGGAATGGCAAGGATCTTCAAAGAGAATCAAAAGATTTTGGTATCAATGAGTAGTATGATGGAGTCATTAAATTTAGCAATGGCTCAGATGCAAAAACAGGCAAAACAAATAGACATAATCGAAGAAGATACACAGAGATTATTTACAGGATTAGGTCAGGTAAAGGTCCACGAGAAGTTTATAACAAAATTAAACAATCAAACAGAACAATTAGATAAGAAAATTGCAAAAATTGGCGAAAAACAAGAAACAATGCCAAAAACTAGCGACATTATGAAGACAATTTCAGAGAGTAAAGAATCGATTAAAAATAATTCAGAGATGATAATGAAGATTGCAAATAGAGTTGATGAGGTAAAGGACAAAATGAATGAGAAGTCAGGTAAAGGACAAAATGATATTACAAAACAGATAGAAGAGCTCAGAGAAAATATAAAATCAATAAGTAGTCGAACAGGGGATATAGGAAAAGACATGTCAAATCTCAAAAATGAGATTGGTAGTTTAGTGTCAAGCCCAAAAATTTCATCGGTTATAGGAGATGGAATGAAGACATTCAAATCAGAAATTGAAGAGAAAATATCAAATATTTCAAATATGATTAATCGTTCAGATCAATTAGCCTCAGAATTTCATCAAAAAACAGACAAAGTTATTCATGAATTACAAGGAGTGAAAGGAGTAACAAACAAGGCAGCAGATGATTCTTCAAAAGAGGTAATGGCAATTTTGAAACTCAATGAATATCAATCAAGTATAAGAATGCAGGCAGAATCAAAATATGGAGATATAAAAGATGTCGAAAAGATGGCCATTCAGACAACAGAATTGATCAATTTGTTTGATAGACTTTCAATTGAAACTGAAGATAAGATTCCGTTACCACATGAAGTGAGACAATGGGCAGTAGGCAAAATTTTTGACTGTGCAGATAGATGGGAATTAAGATTTTCAGAAGTGTTTGGAATATTGGCAGATAATTTAGGAAAGGAATTGTTAAAAGAAGCAATCAGAATTCCACAAGTTAGAGACATTTTTGGAATTCGTGCAGTTGATGAAATCAGAAATGAATTAAATATTTCTTAGACATCTTGTGAGACATCATATTCTTGCATTTTTTGTTTCTTTTTATTAAGAACAGCAAATATTCCTAGAATTGCTGCAATCCAAATAGAACTGAAAATTATATTTGAGAAACTGACATACATGTAAGGAATAGCATCAGCAATATTTTCTTGAATGAGTACAGAACGACTGTTAATATCTAACATACCAGTATGATATGCAGCACTATCAGTTGGCACCGCAGCAATTTTTTCTGCACTAATCAACATCGTATCAAGATCAGCTTGTATTCTTGCAAAATTAGTAGAGTCAGTTGGAAAAATCCATACAGGGTTACCAGTTTCAGGAAGATTTGCTTTGATGGAATTAATGTCAGCAATGATTGATTGAGGATCGGATGTTGCAACAATTCTATCTAAGAAACCTACAGATTGATCAAGAGGATACACATCATTTGCATAGCCAGTGAATGCCATATATGCACCAATTACAATAATTGCAAAGATTCCTCCAAGTGCAAGTTTATAGAAATTATTAGCCATTTTTTCTTCCTTTGTTATTTTATGCTTTGTAGATTGTGGTCTTTTATATCTTGTATGAGAGAAGCTTAGCCACGCAATGTAAAAGAATCCAACTGCTTGTAAAGCAATTATAGGCACAAATATTGGATTATTGGAAAATATTGCAATGAAAATTCCTAGTATTCCATATACAGCAAAGAACATTTCAAGTAAGGTAGTCTTTGAGAATGGTAGATTGTATGCTTTATCTCTCCAATCATCATCATTTTTAACGATTCCATATTTTGGAGTTCTAAGAAATTCATTCTTTTTTCCAAATACACCATCAAAAACTGCTACTGTATTATTTACAGACATTCCAATGGAATAAACAAGAAGGTATGGCAACGCTTTCGCTTTTGCTTTCCAATCATTTTTGTACATTTTATGAATAACAAGAAGGTATGCACCAGGTCCCATAGCGAGATATGTTGCCAATGTTAACGCAGGCAGAAAACTAACAATGTAAAGATTAACTTCAGACGCAAGAAGTATTGGAAGTGTAATGAACTGTATGAGCATTAATGGGAAAACTATGTGTCTAGTAAGTTGAATAAATGCTTGTAGTTTGGTATCAAAAGCTATTTTTCTTTTAACTAGAATATCTCCAAGGAGTTTTACCGCACATTGTATAGATCCTTTAGCCCAACGGAATTGTTGTCTTTTTGCACCATTCATTTGAACAGGAAGTTCAGCATCAACAACAATATCAGGTAGGAAAAGACATTTCCAACCTTTCATTTGAGCCCTATAACTAAGATCCAAATCTTCAACAAGTGTAGCAGTATGCCAACCACCTGCATCATCAATACACTCTTTTCTCCAGATACCAGCAGTGCCATTAAAATTCATAAAGAGTTTAGAATTGCTTTTTGCCTTTTGTTCTACCAAAAAGTGAAAATCAAGATTCAAAGCCTGAGCTTGTGTTAATGCAGAGTAGTTTTCATTGATATGTCCCCATCTACATTGAACAAGACCAATGTTTGATTTTGCAAAATGTGGCATTGCTTTTTTCAAGTACCAATTTGGAGGAATGAAATCAGCATCAAAAATTGCAACAAATTCACTATCAGTAGATTTCATAGCATGTTTTAGAGCACCAGCTTTGTATCCATTTCTTGTTCCTCTTCTAACATGTTGAATATCAAATCCTAAATTTTGGTATTTTTTTACAGTGTTTGACATTGTTGTAACGGTATCATCATCGGAATCATCTAAAACCATAATTCGCATCTTATCTTTTGGATAATCCTGTTGACATACAGCATCAACTAATCTTGTTGCAACGTATTTTTCATTGTAAATTGGAAGTTGGATTGTGATAGTTGGTTCGCCTACCTCAACAATAGAGTTCTTGTCTTTTCTGTGACTGGATAGAAATGCCAAATAATAGAAATTACAGGTATAACCAATAATCAGGATTGCACAAAATATGAAGATTTGAAATACAAATTGAGTGAACGGATTACCTTCCAATATCTATCACTTTAGAATTTGTACGGTGGTATATATCTGAAATCAGAGATATTACTTTTGTTCAAAGATCTTAATGGCTTTTGGAGGACAAACACCCTCACATGCAAGACAGAATATACAATCTGGTTCTTTTGACATTAATGGTTTCTTATCAGATGCAGCGTTTCCAGGGAATTCTGCAAATTCGTATACTCCAACAGGACATGCATCAATACATGCACCATCTGCAACACAAATATCAAAGTCAACGGATACAAATTCTCCCCATACACCCATTATTGCATTCTCGGTTCCAACTCTACCCCAAGTTTTAATCTCATGGCCAGTCTCAGCTTCAAATGATGGAGATTGTTTCATTTTAGATTTGTAATCAACATCAATTGGACCAGGTTTTGCACCATCAAATGCTTCAGCAGCAGATTCATCAAGTTCTTCAATTTCCTCTTCTTCTGCAACTTTCACTTTTGGTTTTGCGTTTAGTACAATCATTGCAAGTGGTGTTAATTCTTCTAAACGTTTGATTGATTCTTTTTCAGAAATTTTTTCAAGTTTCATTAATGCTGCACGGAATTTTTCTTCAAGTATAGTATTACGTAAAATTGTATCAGTAACCATTTTTGCAAAATGATCAGCCTTTTTTCTATAATCTTTCAACCAATGTGGGTCACCAAATTTATCAATTGGCCAAATTTGGTAAATGATGTCAACTACTTCACCAGTTACAATCTCTACTGTAACTTCCAAGTCGACTTTTTCGTAACCTTTGGCAAATTGATCAGACATGTTTTCTTCAGACCAATGATATGTAGCAAAAATTCTATCAGCATAAACTTCCATTTCAAATGCTTTTTTGAGACCGTCATGAATGGATTTGATTTCTAAAGGATCATCTAATCGAAATGGTAAACGATACAAACCAAGCTTAAAACCATGTAATGGATAAACTCCTCTTTTTGCAGTAGGGGATTCCATTGTGTATACTCGATCTTTGAGTAAGAGTGACATTTACTTTGAAGCGTTTTCAATTATTTAAAAACGTTATCGAGTAAATATTGAAAAAAATGATCACTTGGTGAGAATTAAGCGTGAAAATTGCACTATCATTTTTAAATGCGGTATAGTGTGAAGAGACTGCTTGAAACTAAACAAAGTAGCCATAGTGAGTAAATTTGGATCAAAAATTTCTGAAGATGCTGCAGAAATGATTGCAAAGAAAATGATTGCAAAAAAGATCAAAGTCTATACAATTGCTCCTGTTAGCGTACAAGGAGCAGAGAAAGTTGAATCGTTGGATGATTTTACAAAGATAAAATTAGATTTGGTAGTTACATTAGGAGGAGACGGTACTACATTAAGGGCATTTAGGAATTTACGGAATGAGACTCCAATTTTGACAATCAATGTTGGGGGAAATCGTGGCATATTGTCAGAAATAACACTAGATGATTTTGACGATGCAATAACCGCAATCACAAAAAATGAAATTTGGTTAGATAAAAGAACAAGAGTTGTTGCATCATGTAATGGTGAAGAATTTTCACCAGCGTTAAATGAGATTTATGTAAACCGTAAAAATTTAACAAAAACTGCCGAATTTGAAATTAGATTTCAAAGTGATACCGTAAAACAAAAAATGGATGGAGTGATAATTTCAACACCTAGTGGCTCAACAGGTCATTCTTTTTCAATAGGAGGACCATTATTACATGAGAGTTTGGATGTGTTAATTATCACACCTGTTGCACCAGTGCATAGATTACCATCGATTGTTGTACCTGATGAAAAAATTGAGATAAATTGTTCACATGATTGTAACATAGTAATGGATGCACAGATGATAAAATCATCTGAATTTGATCAGAAAATTACTATAAAGAAATTCAAGAAGCAAGCAGTTTTTGTAAGATTAAAGAAGAAGGGTCTAAGACAAATGAATAAACTTGGTTTTTAGAGTTTTAGATGCTACTGCATTTTATGCAGGAATACCATTTTCTTCTAATGATTCTTTTATGACAACAAGTGTAGTATATGGTGAAATAGAACACATCAAATCAAAACAGGGTGCATTAGAAATGTTACAACAAACAAATAGACTTCAAGTTAGAGATCCAAGAGAAGAAACTATCAAAATAGTTAATGAGACAGCAGAAAAAACAGGAGATAAGATAACAATATCTGAACAAGATGCATCAATCATAGCATTAGCATTGGAAAATAATGCTGAATTGATTACAGATGATTTTGCAGTTACAAATATTGCAAGACAGTTAGAAATTAAAACATCCTCATTAATGACAGATGGGATTAGCAAAGTAGGCAAATGGATCAGTTATTGTTCAGCTTGTGGAAAAGAATTTCAAAAAGAAAGAGAATGTCCAATTTGTGGTAATAAATTAAATAGAAAATTAATTAAAAAATCAATTTAAGAATGCGTAATGATTCAAATTTCACATTTTTAGATATGTTCGTGATTTAATGAGGATTTGTGGATTAACCCATTCCAAGTTTTCGAAGCATGCCTTGCATCTGTCTACCTTTAGAAGCTTTCATCATATTTTTTGAATTTTTATAATTTTTCAAGAGTTCTTTAACCTCATGTTCTGGCCAGCCAGAACCTCGTGCAATTCGCTTTATGCGAGAGGAATTAAGTAAATCAGGATCTGCTTTTTCAGCAGTGTTCATACTTTGAATAATGTATCGCCATTTGTCCATTCGTTCTTCCATTTGTTCAAGCTGATCTTCTTTTACCATGCCAGATAATCCGGGCATGGTTTCCATCAAACTTTGTAGAGAACCAACTTTGGTGACTTCTTCTAATTGATAAAAGAAATCTTCCATATTCATTTTACCGCTAGAGATTCTTTTCATTCGTACTTCATCGGCTTCATCTCCAAGACGTTTTGCAAGATCAAGAACTGCTTGCACATCACCCATTCCTAAAAGTCTACCAACAAATCTAGTTGGAGAAAATTGTTCAAGGTCATCTATTCTTTCACCTGTACCAACATACATTACTTGTGCACCAGTAGCAGCAGATGCAGCTAAAGCACCACCACCTTTTGCAGAACTATCTAGTTTTGTAATTACTATACCACCAACAGGAACAGTGTTGTTGAAGGCTTCTGCTTGTGAGAAACACTGTTGACCGATAGTACCATCAATCACTAATAATGCCAAATCAGGATTTGATACTTTAGAAATTTCAGTCATTTCATTCAATAGATCTTGTTCTTCTTTATGTCGTCCAGCAGTATCAATTAACACTACATCAATATTTGAATTTTCAAAATGTTTTAGACCATTTTTGACAATTTCTGGTGCATCCTTATTATTTTCTTCACCATAAACCTCAACATTAGATTTTTCGCAATTAGTCTTTAGTTGTACAAGTGCACCTGGCCTATAGGTATCTGCACCAATTACTCCAACACGATAACCTTGTTTTGTAAGAAATTTTGCTAATTTTGAAGATACAGTAGTTTTTCCACTTCCTTGAATTCCCAACATCAAAACTTTGTTAATTTTTCCAGATTTGAAATGAAATTCAGTATCATTTCCTAATAATTTTGATAATTCGTCATAAAGAATTTTAACAATATGATCTTTTCTTGATAATCCAGGGGGAGGAGTTTCATTGATGCAACGTTCTTGAAGATTTTTTGTAATTTCAAGAACCAATTTTACATTTACATCAGATTGTAATAATGAACGCTGAACATCTTTTGCTAATTCTTTGATTAATTCTTCATCTATGCCAGAAGAGCTAACAATTTTTTTAATTGCAGATCTTAGTCCGTCTTTCAGATTGTCAAGCATTATCTTTTAATTTTGCCTCCAATATTTCAAATCTTCCCCTATAACCATCCCATTCAGTGTTTGAATCTTGTATTATGATAGGTTTTTCAAATAAGGGACAGTTTGTTACAAATGTTTCAGCTTCCCCACCTTCAAAATTTAGATTAAAATCAAATTTTTGTTGTAATTTTTTAAGTTCAATCAAGTCATTTTTCTGAATTGTGCGTCCAAGCCAAGAATCATTTAGGCCATCAGAACTTACAGTAGAGATAACATATTCAAAGTTTTCAGACAATAGTTCTTTCATGTAAGATTCAGGTTCCATATTCCATATTGGAGAGACTATTTTTAGATTATTTTTTTCACATATTGTTGAAAAATTATCTTTTTGATATTCACTAAGAATTCCACCATGAACAATTCCATCAATAGAGTAATTTTCTTTTGCAGAAATAATTAGTCTATCCAATGCGTCAGATTCATTTTTTGTATAAGTAGATGTTAATTGTTCAGTTAGTTGTGGAATCTTCATCGATTCAGATTGTAAAGAAGTAAATCTAATGTTTGGATAATGTAGTAAATGGCTTTCATCACTATGTGGAAAAATTGTTAATAAAACATCTACGCTGTAACCAGACTTTTTTGCAAGATGTATTGCATAGGTACTATCTTTTCCACCTGAGAATAATGCAGCTAATTTCATTGTAAAACAAAAGAATAGGATGCCTCAAAACTCATAATCTTCATCAAAAATCAGTTGGCTTTTCCAATCATCATTAGCATCCAATTTAGGATGTTTTAATTCGCATGATTTTAGTTCTTCCCATAACATTCCAATATTCAACATCTTGTCCTTGCTCTAATTTTCCATCTACTTCTTCATCAACCATTTGAATATCAACAGTTTCAAATGTTTCGCCATCCATAACTTGGATTTCAGAGCCGGTCATTGAAATGATTTGGCCAGTTCTTTTATCAATTAATGGTACATGAACTTGCATACTGACAGGACCAACATGTGGACGTTTTGCTCCATCAAATACACCAACTCCAACAATACGTGCTTTTGCTGCACCATGTTTTCCTGGTTTACTTGTATCATATTCAGATATTCTACAAGGTTCTCCCGTTGGTTGATCACCTACAGGTAAGAGTATGTAGGAACCAATTTTTAATGAACCCAAATCAGAAGGCTTACTCATACAAAAATAATTTTTCGAGGGGTATTTACCTTTTTTTATTTCATTGTTTCAAGAATTGAAAGACTTACAAGGTTATTCATAACAATTCCTTTTCTACATATGTCACGACGAGTTTGTTCGCAGTATTTGTTATCACTTTGATGACTTTTGTCACTTGAAATTTCAAGCATTACAATATGATCGCTATACGGAAATGCAAACTTTGGAGATTCTTTAGACAATAATGTTAGATTGCCAAATCCAGCCCGGTACACTTTTTCTCGTCGTGCAATATGTGCAGAGACATCACGTAGGTCAGATTTGGAATCACCATATTCAAGATAATATATTGAGATGAAATTTGTTTTCTCAGTGAACGGTCTATCAAATATTGAATCATCAATGTTAAACAGAAATGATGGTTTGTCTGAATCTATAGAGATTATTTCTTTTGAGATCTTTTCGGGGTCTTTGTATTTTGCTAGAATGTAGTGATTAGAGGAGGTTGTAAAGTAGGGTTTACTGTCCTCAGAAAATGTTGCAGTAACAAAGTATAGCGATTCGATATTTTTTGATGAAACCCAACTATCTTTGAGTTCAATAGAATCATGATCATGCAGATAGGGAGCACATACGTAACCACCTAAGTTCTGCGATTTCTCACTCATGAATCTGGAAATTCTCAAAAGTAATTAAATTTGTTCAAAAATGTACAAAGCTAATAATTAATAAACAAAAAAAATATCGAAAAATAAGTCCCCACTTAGCTCAGCCTGGTAGAGCTTCCGGCTGTAGTTGTCGGCTTAGGGCTGAATAACAGTGGTCTACTAGGCATACAGAAACCGGGTTGTCGAAGGCTCAAATCCTTCAGTGGGGACCACTTTTTGTTTAAGGATTAATTACTGCTCTTCCTAAAATTTTTCTATTTTTTAGATCGTCTAAAGCATGAGTTGCTTCATCTAAAGTGTAGTGTTTGGAGACAATTGGATTGATGACTCCTTTCTTTGCAAGTTCAATTAATTCTACCATGTCATTATAATTTCCAGTGTATGCACCTTGGATTGTTATTGCTTTTAGTGGAACAGAAACTAATGGTAGTTCAACTGAACCACCAAACAAACCAACTAAAATGATATTTCCACGTTTTCTTATAACAGATAAATCTAATTTTACAGTAGGTGGTGCGTTAACAAAATCAACTATGCTATCAACTCCTTTTTCATTACAGATAGACATTATTTTTTGTGATGCATCACTTTCTTTTGTATTAACAACATGTGTAGCACCTAATTCTTTAGCAGTGTTTAATTTTTCATCATCAATATCAGCACAGATAATATTACATTTTGCAAGATGACTTGCCAATTGTACGCCCATTAAACCAAGACCACCTGCACCAACAATTAGAATTGATTCAGGATTATTCACTAGTGCTTTTTTGATTGCAGTGTATGCTGTTAATCCAGAACATGCTAACGATGATGCGGAATCAGGATTCAAGTCACCAATATTTGCCAGAAATTTATAATCTGGAACAATAACGCGTTCAGCATATCCTCCATCTTGAAAAACACCTAATGATTTTGGTGTTTCACACAAATTTGTATCACCTTTTTTACAAGCAATACATTCACAATTACTTGGTCCAATCCAAGGGTAAACTAAGACAGTATCACCAATTTGAACATCCTTTACAGAATTACCAATTTTTTCAACTTTACCTACAACTTCATGACCAGGTATTACAGGAAATTTTACACCTCTGTCTGTGACTTTCATAAAGCCATCACCAGTATCATATCCACCTTCCCAAAGGTGAAGATCACTATGACATACACCAGTAGATAATACCTTGATTAGAACTTGAGTTCCAGTAGGATCAGAAATATCAACTTGATTTAATACTAGTGGTTTATCAGGTTCGGTAATTTGTGCTGCTTTCACAAAAGAAATTTTTCATTTTATAATATAAGAGTTGACTGATAATGAAAAGAAAATAGAGCCGATAGATATTATTCAATTAGATAATGAGATATTTGTGAGTGAGGAAGAGACTAAAACACTAATTTCTAAAGTTCCTATTAATGTATTATTTAACCCAGAAGGAATTCAGAAAAGAGATGTCTGGGAAATAGATCTTATTCAGATTTTGTCAATGCTCTTAAAAATTCTTGAAAAAGCAGATAAAAAAGATCTTAGAGTTGCAGGCATGGCCGCATTATCATCTTCACTGATTTACAGATTAAAAGTAGAAAGTATCTTTGCTTTACAAAAAGCAGCCATGGAAAAAAAGCCACTACGACAGAGAACAGATGTTGATATAGATATTCTTGAGTTCCCATATAGACATGAATCAACATATCCTGTAAGTTTAGATGAATTACTTGATTTACTTGAAAACCTTATTGGAACAATTGCAAATCCTAGAGAGAGAAAGAGTAACAAATTAAAATTTGAACCAATTGAACCTCCAGATTTCAAGAAAATTTTCAATAATCTTGAGAATATTATAGGCGAATATCAGGATCTTATATTAAGAAAACTACAAGCAAATGGATCATTATTACTTGAGAAGATCGTAGCTGATCTAAACACAACAGACTCGATCAGATGCTTTTTTGCAATCTTATTTCTGGCAAGAGATGAGAAAGTCGACATTATGCAAGAAGAAGAAAGTGACGACATAACGGTGACCTTAATCAAATAATTATTTACAATTTGATCAACGATATGAAAAAGATGATTTTAAGTCGATTTGAAGAGCAAAAAAGACTATGGTGAAAGTTGATAACGAAAATGAAGCAACCGCAAGAATAGAGGCGGCGCTATATTCAGCAGGAAGGCCATTAAGTATTGAAGATTTGATCCGAGCATCAGGCACAGAATCAAGAACAAAAACACTGAATTTACTGACAAAGTTAATTCAGAAAACAAAATCATCATTCAAAGCAATTGAAATTACTAATTTGCCTGATGGTTCATACGTTTTTCAGTTAAAACCAGAATACAGTGCAACTATTGGCAGAAAATATGCATCAAGACCAATGTTGCCAAGAGCTACACAAAAGACTTTGTCTTACATCGCATATGAACAACCTATCTCTAGTAAACAATTGGTAGAAGTTCGTGGAACTGGGGTATATTCACATTTGAAAGAATTAACACAATTGGATTTCATAGAACATCAAACGGTAGGGAGATACAAGATATTTACAACAACTGAGAAATTCAAGAAATATTTTGGAATTCAGGGAGATGATGACACACTAAGACAAAAATTATTCAAGAAAGTCAGAACTAGAAATACCACACCAAATACTGTCAATTATAATTAATATTCCTAAAAATTCCCTAATCGTGCGTTTTGTATAAATTAGAGTAATTCAAAAAGAATCTATGAAGAAATCTGTAGAGAATTTAAAGACTAGTAAAATTACAGGAGGTCTTAGACATCCACTAAAAACTAGACAAAAATTTGAAACAGACAGATACCCAAATGAAGCAGAAATGGGAGAAGAACAACAAACTATTACAAGAAAGACTAGAGGTAATAACAGAAAAACTGGTTTAAAGATTGCAAGTTTTGTGAATTTAGTTATGGCAGATTCCAAAGTTAAAAAATCAAAGATTGTCAAAGTTTTAGAAAATCAAACAAACAATGATTATCAGAGACGAGGAATTATTACAAAAGGTGCAATAGTTGAAACAGAAGATGGTAAATGTAGAATTGTGTCAAGACCTGGTCAAAGCGGAACAGTAAGTGGAATTTTAATTAAATAGAGACATGAAAGATTACGAACACGTCGTAATCTGGCTTGATTATTTTAACAAGACATTACCACGTAACAAAGGAAGAAGATTATCAAAAGAGAAATGTGTTTTTGACCCATCATTAAAAGAATTAATTGATGCATCAAACGCTGCAGGTTTACAACCTAACGAAACTGAGGAACAAGTTAGATTTCCAAAGAGACCATATGTAAGGTCAGGATATATCGTTCTGCCAAAAACAGAAAAAAAATCAGCAATATTAGAAAAAATTTCCCAAAAATTAGTTTCCAAGCGAGCAAAACAATCAAAACAGTAATGAAAATAGCTACAAACTAAAGTTTTGTTGACAGAACTTTATGAAAACTATTAGAACTTTTGAATTGTAATTGCAGGAGGTAGGTGAAGTTATGCACTTAGCCAATAGTGGCAGAGTCATTGTACGACTCAACTCAGAGGTACCTGAAGGTCAAATTCTCTGCGACAACAATAGTCAAAAAATTGCAAAAGTCACAGAATTGATTGGGCCAGTATCAAGTCCCTTTGCGTCTGCCATACCACTAACAAATAACTTGAGAAAAATTAGTGGAAAGAAAGTTTTTGCGCTTGATCAAACTCCTGCAAAGAAAAAAAGCAGGAGAAGACATAGATGAATACACTAGAAGTACAATCTTGCTGCACTGAATGTAATTCACCGGTAGTGGATGACATTCATAATGGCGAGAGAATTTGTTCCGGATGCGGCATTGTCGTTGACGAACAAATGGCGGACATGGGTCCAGAAACTAAAACATCAAATCTCGAAGACAAAATGAGATTGGCAAGAGCTACTGGACAAACAACACTAGCACAGCATGACATGGGAATTGCAACAGACATCTCAATTTCATCCACGGACTTTAGTGGAAAGAAAATTTCAAGTACAGTTTCCAATCAGATGCAAAATCTGAGAAAATGGCAACAAAGAGTTCGAGTAACATCTCCACGTGAAAGAAGACTAACAAATGTCCTAGGAAAAATTTCTGAAACATGCGATAATTGTAGCCTTCCAAAAAATGTGGTCGAGACGGCATCAATGATTTATCGAAGCCTAGATGGGAAAAACATCGAGGTGAAAGGCAAATCAGTCGTAAGCATTACTATTGCAGTAGTGTATATGGCATGCAAACAATGTGAAATAGTAAGATCATTAGAAGAGATTTGCAAAAATGTTTGTGCACCAAAAGATGTGAAAGCAAAGACAAAGTTAGCTGCAAAATACTATAGAAATCTTGTTTTGGAGATTGGAAATGTAGTTACCCCAGTGGTTACTATGGACAAGTACATTTCAAAGATCGCAAATCTAACCAAAACAGATGCTAGAGTAGAAAGGCTAGCATTGGAAATTGCTGCAAAAACAGAAACCAAGAGCATTACAGATGGAAAAGCACCAAACGGAATAGCTTCAGCATATCTGTATGTTTCATCAGTTTTGTTAGGACAAAATGTTCTACAAAGAGATGTGTCATCAGTTTCTGGAATCACAGAAGTAACAATCAGAAATAGAGTCAAAGAGATTCTTTCTACACATAAGATGATTTTGACATTAAGACCTAGTTTAGCCAAAAAATAATACCCCCCCCCCCTTTCTTCTTTATTTTACATTAGGATTAGCTAAAATTAGTCGAGATTATATACGAAAGATAGAAGTGAAATTTAATGGCAGTGTTAGAAATCAAAGACTTACACGTTCAAAGAGAAGGTAAAGAAATTCTCAAAGGTGTGAATTTGAAAACAGGTCCAGGAGAGGTACATGCAATCATGGGACCTAATGGTTCAGGTAAAAGTACATTATCATACACACTTTTGGCTCATCCAAAGTATGAAGTTACAAGCGGAGACATACTTCTTGATGGCGAGAGTATTTTAGAATTAACAGCAGATGAAAGAGCAAAGAAGGGATTATTCTTAGGTTTTCAATATCCAACAGAAGTATCAGGAGTAGGATTTTCACACTTTCTTAGAACATCTTACAATTCATTAAGTAAAGCATTGAAAGGTGAAGACAGAGAAGTTTTCATTACAGTACGAGAATTCCAAAATTATCTCAAAGAAAATATTAATGCAGTAGGATTGAGGGAAGACTTTCTTTCAAGATATCTTAACGAAGGATTCTCAGGTGGTGAGAAAAAACGTGCCGAGGTTTTACAAATGGCAGTATTGAAACCAAAAATTTCAATTTTAGATGAACCGGATTCTGGATTAGATATTGACGCAGTTCAATCAGTTGCAAAAGCAATTAGTGAAGTTTCAGATAGAGATTCTACAACAATTGTGATTACACACTATGCAAGAATTCTAAATTTCCTTGAGAAATTAGACCATGTTCATGTCTTTGCAGAAGGTAAAGTCTTGAAAAGTGGCGATGCATCACTTGCACAAGAATTAGAAAAACGTGGTTATGATTGGGTTTTAGAAGAAGCCAAATAAAAAAAATAAAAATTATTTTAAATAATAGACAGATGATTGATGAACATGTCTGAAGCAGAGAATAAAAGATATTTTTTTAATTTTTCATTTTTTAAGGTAGATCCAAAATGGAGATGGATGGCAGATTTAGCAAAAGAGGAATCTGCAAGAGAATTAGAAAATGTTTTAGCAAATTTACCAATAAAAACAAGAACATATTCAACATTAGGACTAAGAGATGATGCTGATTTCTTAATTTGGTTCATGTCTGAATCAGTTGAAGAGATTCAAGATGCAATTTCAAAAGTATATTTAACAGTTGTAGGAAAATACATCACACCATCAAGAGTTTATCTATCATCAACAAGACCATCAATTTATGCTCAAACAAATCGAACCCACTCATTTGTAGGTGGACTAGAGGCAAAGAGATACACAGTAGTCTATCCATTCATTAAAACAAGAGAGTGGTATCTCTTACCATTAGAACAACGACGACAAATGATGGATGAGCACATTAAAGTAAGTCAAAAATTTCCTCAAGTGGAATTAAACACGACATATTCATTTGGAATACACGATGAAGACTTTATGCTAGCATTTGAATCAGATGATTTGAATGTATTTCAGGATTTAATTATGGAACTTAGAGGCACAAAGGTTTCAGCATTTGTTCAGGTAGATACACCAATGATTGTGTGTGTCAAAAAAGACATAGTCCCTATCATTACGAGCTTAGGATGATGAATGCATTAAAAGAATGGGCAACTGTCGTCAAGGCACTAGAACAAGGAAAACAAACTGTAATTTTAAGAAAAGGTGGGATTTTAGAAACTGCATCAGGATTCAATATTGAATCAAAAAAATTTTTTTTATTTCCAACATGGGAACATCAAGAAACAAAACATGTGAAACCAAAATTTCATGATTTTTTAAATAATGTATTAGACAACAAACCAAATGAAGGATTTAATAAAATTTCTTCATATGCAGAAGTGATGTATGAGAAAGATGTAGAAGATGAAGCAATAATCAATAATTTATCAGAATTTCATGTTTGGAGTGATTCTTACATACAAGAAAGAAGGAACTGGATGCCAGAAAAACCAATGAGGGCTGTATTTCTTAAAACTGTAAAAATTTCAGAATTTGATTTATCTTTAAAACCTGAGTTTTCGGGATGTAAATCTTGGATAGAATTAAATTCTAATTTCGAATCAGGTGAATCAGCATTAAGTGATAATGAGATTGATAAAAAATTACAGGAATTCAAGGAGATAGTTGCATGAAGTATAAAAAATTAGGTAAAAGTGGAATTGAAGTTTCAGAGATTGGTTTTGGCGCATGGACAATTGCATTAAACTGGTGGGGCAAAGAAATTGACGAAGATGAAGCAAAAAGAATGCTAAAAAAAGCATATGACTGTGGAATAAACTTTTTTGAGACAGGAGACATGTATGGAAAAGGAAAAAGTGAACGTTTGATTGGCGAGACTTTCAAGGATATGAGAAATGAAGTCATTATTTCAACAAAATACGGATATGATTTTGAACAAGTAAAACAAGTGGGTCACACAGAACTACCGCAACAATTTGATGAGGAATTTACACGGAAAGCACTGAATAATAGTTTAGACAGATTGAAAACAGACTATGTCGACATGTATGGATTACATAATCCTAAGATGCACCATATCAAGGATGATTCAATTTTTAATACATTAGATAAATTAGTTGAGGAAGAAAAAATTAAGACATATCAAATTGCATTAGGGCCTGCAATAGGATGGACCACTGAAGGATTAGAATCTATGAAAAGAAAGAACGTTACTGCAGTTCAAACTGTTTTTAACATTTTGGAACAAACACCAGGAAATGAATTATTAGATGCAGGGATTAAAAATGATGTGGGAATTCTAGTAAGAGTTCCAGATGCATCAGGAATTTTAACTGGTAAAGTAAATGCAGATACAAAAATTGATGAGAAGGATCATCGTTCGGTAAGAAAAGGAGAATGGATTAAAGCATCGTTAAAAAAAGTCGAAGAGTTAAGACCAATTGCAGATAGAAATGGATTAACAATAACAGAATTAGCAATAAAATTCATCTTGTCAAAACAAGGAATTTCATCAGTATTTCCAACTGTTATTAGTGAGGAAGAAATTCAATCATTTTCAGATATGTCAAATGGAAATTACATTAGTAGTTCAGATATGAAAGAAATTGATGAATTATACACAAAATGGTGGACAGAGAATCCATACGAATTAAAAGCAACACAAGTAGCATAAACTCAAAACTTTACGAACCAATTCTCATTAAGATTTAATTGTAGACGTTGGAGGGTTTATTATAATGAGAACAGTGATACCAGTGATTCTTTCAATATTTCTGATTTCATCGGTTTTAGTAGTTTCATCATCTCAGAGCAGTTTTGCAGATGAGGTAATTGCTACAAGCATCGGATTTGAAGATTCAACTATACTTGAATTAAAGAATAGTAGAGGTAATACTGCACAAATCGATAGTATTAGAATTTGGATAAGCGGAGATAATGAATTCAAGTCTTTTAAAACAGAACAAGGGTGGATGGGTAAAAAACAGCTTAATGGAGTGATTGAATTCACTACTCAAAATGAAGTAAATCCAGGGGAGAGCGTGAAGATTGGAATAAAAACAATAGGAAACAACCCAATTATCAATTGGAAAGCTTTAGACTCTAACGGCGAAGTCATTAGCTCAGCAAGCACACAAGTTACAATTACAGAAACAACAGATAATCAAACCGAACTAAATAAACCAAAAGTAGTAGGAATTAAAGAAGAATCTAGTTTTAGATTTATTCCTGAAAACCCAAGTTCAAATTCAGAGTTTAGAGTGATAGGTAAGAATTTTGTACCTAATGAGAAGCTGGATTTCTATATTGGTAATGATTTGTTTACTACTGTCAACGTTGATGAGGATGGAAGAGTTTTATTCACAGCAAAAACACCAAATGTGATTAATGATGACAGAACAGAATTTATTTTACGAGACTCTGGGGGAAATGAAGAAATAATTAGTATTAGAATACCTAATGAAGATAAAAGAGTAATACCAGATTTAATAAAATTATCACTTGGAAATACACCTAAAGAAGTTAAACGTGGAGAAATAATCACACTTGTGGGAACAGCAACGCCAAATACAACATTAACAATTACATCTAAACATCCAGATGGAAATATTCTAAATATAGATACAATTCTAGTAGGATTTAATGGAAAATGGAGTTATGATAATTTATTTATGCCAGATATGAAGTTGGGTCCAGTTTCGATTGAAATAACAGATGGATTAAACAAAGCATTAAGAAATATCGATGTTATTAGTGCTAAAATAATTAACATTGAATCAGAATTTTCAATGTATGAATCTGGAGAAACAATTTCGTTCGAAGGAACTGCAGTTCCAAATAGAGAAATGTCAATCATAGTCGAGGATTCAATTGGAACGGAGATCTACTCAAAGTCAATTACTATTGGAGAAACAGGAGAAGTTAACTTCGAAGTCGATATTCCTAGAGGTGCAATTGAAGGAACGTACGTGTTAACAAGTTTTCAAGGTGATGAAGAAGGAGTTAGTATTTTTGGCATAGGTCAAGAACCCGAAGAAATTATAGTTCTTAGAACATCTAAATTGAATTTTTCAGTTGGAGAGAATGTGGAGATCTTAATGCAAGGTCCTACAAATTCACAAGTATCAATAATTGTTATTGATTCTGCAGATAGAGAAAAGATTTCCGATACAGTGAATTTAGGACCAGATGGTAAAGAAGTTTATGTAATATCTACAGAGGATTTACCAACAGGATCATTTACGTTTAATGTTAAAAGAGGAGAGAGTTCAAGTTCAGAAATATTTACCATAGGACTAAGCACAGGCTCAGGTGCAATAGAAGTTCAGTCAACAAGAGACGAGTACAAACCCGGTGAACAAATGTTAATTCTAGGTAGTACAGGTGCATTCAACGTGTTGTTAGATGTTACAATCACTGATTCTAATGGGAAAATAATTAAAAAAGTGGAGACGTTTTCAGATAAATCAGGAGTATTCAAAATAGATAATTTCAGAATTCCAAATGATGCAGTTCAAGGCATATGGACAATCAATGCCAAGAGTGGAGGAAATTTCAAAGATACAGAATTCATGGTTCTCGGTAACGAAGACATTTTATCAATAATGACAGATAAGAGTAATTATCAAATAGGAGACATGGTAAATATTTCAGGAAGTGGTGCAAGAATGTCAGCTACCGTGTCAATAGTGATATTTAATTCTGATAACAATATATTAAATGAATTAAACATAACTGCAAAAAGTAATGGAGAATTCATAACAATATGGAAAATTGAAAGAGATCTAAATCCAGGAGAGTATACTATAAAAGCTGATGATGGTTCTAAAGAAGCATCCACAGTATTTTTGATTAATTGATTAACTAACGGTTTTTATTTCTGGGTTTTTCGTGTAATTTCATGAATCTAAGAGACAAAATAGGAGATTATCCAGATTTTCCTAAAAAAGGAATTTTGTTCAGAGATTTTTCACCAATATTAGGAGATCCAGCTGCATTATCATTCATGGTAGAAGAATTTTCAAAGAAATTTCATCCAAATGATGTGGATGTTTTTGCAGGAATTGAATCAAGAGGATTCATAATTGCATGTGCATTGGCATTAAAATACAATAAAGGAATGATTCTTCTTCGAAAGGCAGGAAAATTACCTGGAAAAGTTGCAAAGACATCATATACGCTAGAATATGGTAAGGCAACATTAGAAGTTCAAAAAGATGTTATCAAAGAAGGACAGCGAGTTGTCATTTGTGATGATTTACTCGCAACAGGTGGTACAGCAAAAGCAGCAGCAAAATTAATTGAGAAAATTAAAGGAGAGATCACTGGATTTGCATTCATAATAGAATTACTTGAATTAAACGGTAGAGATAAAATTAAAGATTATAGATCAGAATCATTGGTGGAATATTAGAATTGTTAAAATTAAACGGTAAAGATAAAGAAACTGCAGAAATTGGAATTTTTGGCGGTACAGGAATTTATGATTCAGGATTGTTAAAAGAATCAAAAGAAATTGAGATAGATACACCATACGGAAAACCATCAGATGCAATTACAATTGGTGAATTTCATGGAAGAAAGATTGCTTTCTTACCAAGACATGGAAAAAAGCATACTATTCCACCTCACATGATAAATTACAGGGCAAACATCTGGGCGTTCAAAGAGTTAGGGGTTAAGAGAATTATTGCTCCATCAGCTGTTGGAAGTCTCAAAGAAGAGTTTGCGCCTAGACACTTTGCATTACCAACCCAATTTTTAGATTTTACAAAATCACGAAAAGGTTCATTTTCTGAAGACGGAAGAGTGATTCACATTTCAGTTGCAGATCCATTTTGTCCAGATTTACAAAAAGTAATTCTAGATGTGGCAGAAAAACAAGAGTTGAAAATTCACAAAGAAGCAACATACGTCTGTATTGAAGGACCTAGATTTTCAACCAAAGCAGAATCAAAATTTTACAAGAGTACAGGAGCAGACATTATTGGCATGACATTGGTACCAGAATGTCAATTAGCAAGAGAAGCTCAAATTTGTTATGCTTCAATTTCGACTGTAACTGATTATGATGTTTGGGCAGAAAAACCAGTTACAGCAAAAGAAGTTATCGAAACATTATCAAAAAATGTCGAATTTACTAAGAAACTCCTTACAGAACTTATTGATAAAATTCCAGCTTCAATGTCATGTTCTTGTGCGAAAGCATTAGAAGAAGCAGAATTTTAGTCATCAGCAAAAGATTCTCGTTTTAGACCTTCAGGCAAGGTAAGATCACCATGAATTAGATTTTTTTGTAGGGTTTCAATGACCTCATCAAGATTATAGCCTAATTCAACTATCTTTTTTTCAACATCTTCAGTTAGTTTCACACCTACATTTTGACCTCCTATTCGTCCAAATGCAATACCAGTAAAAGGAAATGAATTTTGTTCAATAGAGAAATTACCTATAATTTTTGCAGCCATTTGTGTTCCAGTAATTTCTTCGATGTGTACAGAAAGTTTCAAGATTAAATTTCAACTGCTCTATGTATGTGATCTAATACAAGAAAACTTGAATGAAAGTCATCTACAATTTTGTAGTCTTCAATTTTTAGATCAATTAGTTTTTCATCTGCCGTTTCAAATTTTATCATTCCACTTTCTTTGAGTCTAACTAATTTCCATTTGTCCTTACCTTTTTGTAACTTACTAACAATTACTGCCCATTTTTCATCATCATCAATTCTTGGCATTCCAACAATATCAGTAATAGAATCAATTCCCAATGTTTTTTCTTCACAGAAATTTTTCATGCATACAGCACATCGCCAGACATCAACAGAACCAATTGTTCTTTCATCAATGTTTATGTTAACAGGTGCAAGGTAAGTAATCTGAGGGTTATCACAGCACTTGTAAATTTCAGGTGTTTTTGGCGTCTCAGATGGTGTTTCGCTCATATCATTCAAATTTTTTTGTTATATTTAGTCCTTGCATCATCATAGGATACCTCTAGTGCAACTCCAATATTATCAATTTCAAGATTTTTCTTGAATTCTTTTTGTTCTCTTTCACACATTTTTCTATACATATTCACAGCTGTAAATCTAGGATGCATAGCTTCAAATTCATCATTTGGCATGTCGATAAAACCTCCTAATTCTACAAGTTTTTTGCAGTTTACTATAGCATCATCAAGAGAAATATTTAGCTTATCTGAAATTTCGGAGGATTTCATTTGACCATGAAGAACTACATGTAAGAAGATCTTTGCCTGAATTTCAGTTAATTTTATTTCTGATACAAGAGTTTGAGTGATTTCTGAGAGTTTCATTGTATTTACTATAATTCAAAGTCATCTTTTGGTTTTTTGGTAAATTTCTTACTAACTATTTTGAAGGATATTCCAAGTGTGATGAAATTAGTTATCAAACCTCCCACTGCACCATAAATGAGATCATCAGATATTGTCCAAATCGCAAAAAATACAACTAATGTTGGAACGGATATGAGTATAGCAATCAAGGAACCTTTAGCAGCAATGTCTGTCATGGTTAGTTTTTTTACAGGATGTTCAGCCAACATTTTCAGATAGGAATTCTACCTATAAAAACCAAAGATGCTTTATATTTGGTAAAACAGATTTTTGTGTATTGAGTAAATATGCAAATGCTACCCAACCAACTGAAAAATCTCTAAATTATGTAATACCTATAATTTTGTTAATTTTCTTTGGTTTAGTCTATGCAATGTCATTACGTGCAGACAATGGATTTGTAAGTTTCATATTAATTGGAATTGCATTAGTTACAATAGTTTACTGGACTAGAGCAATTAAGAAAATGGTTCTAACACAGAAGCCAAAATTCCAAGCAAGAGAACAAGAATCAAAGAATTGGGTGTATGATTTGATTAAGGGAGACAATGAAACAGTTTTTGTTGCAGAAGTTCCAGGTCCAGAAGATAAAATTGCAGTTAGACTAATCGACAGTGTTTTGTACATAAGAGGCTCACAAGGATTTTCAAAAGAAGTACAAATTGAAGGGCCAAATTCAATGGAGATTGCAGATTTCAAATACAGAAATGGCGTTCTAACATTAAGAATTAGAACATCAGAAGCTTTTTGATTCTTCTAATTTTTTAGGCAAATATTTTTCAGTGATGTTTGTAAGACCATACTTTGAAAATGCTTCTAGTTCTGCTTTCCTTTTAATTTTTATGAAGACTTCTAATTCTCGTTTCCACAATCCTTCTTCATATCTAGGATCTTTAAGTAAATCATAACATCTTTTGATGTCAGATTCAGTCATTGGAATTGTAGGAAGTTTGAATTTGTCAATATCTGTTGCCCATACACCCATCCATTTTGCATCAGGTACAGTCAATTCTCTTAAGTGAGCAGCATTTGCAGAACCAGATTTAATTACCATTGCAATATGTTCTCCATACACATCACCATCAGTAAGAATTACAACAGGTAATCCCAGTTCATCATGCAAACGTTTCAATAATGTTCTTGTTGAACGAGGAGCTTGTCCTCCAGTATTGATTATAATAGATTTGAATTTTTTATCAACTTGTTCTTCAACAAATCTTGTAAACAAACCACCTTTCTCTATAGCAATCACAAGTTCAGCACTAGTGTCAGTCAACTGTGCAGAAGTCATACTTGGTCCAATTGCATATCCATCAGGATGACTGGAGAGATTTTGTGTTTTTCCTTCATACCCAGGAATTGTATATTCAATAGTTAAATCACCAAAAATGCTACTTCGTTCTTCAGGAAATACAAAAAAATCTTCTCTAGGTTGAGACAATACGGCTTCCAAGTCTACTATAATATTATCCGATTCTTGTTGGTCTTCAAAATCTACGGCAAATGCTTGAGATGAATAATAGACATCTCGGAGTGTGGATGATTTTTTTTCATGAGTTAATTTATTTGCAAAAAATGCAAGCCATAGTAATTGTGTGAATGAACGTAATTGAGAACTATTTCTTGCACTTCTCAGAGATGCATTAGTTCCAAGTACATACTGTCTTAGTTTTTTATCATAAATGATGTTACTAATAGAACGATTTGGTATTGAAAATTTTGGGAATTCACCATTTTCAAGATCTTCATAGATTTGAGCACCATGGTTTTTAAGAGCCTGAATGAGTTTTTTCGATTTATCAATTTTTTCCTTTTTTGTTTCCTTTTTTGTTTGCTTTTTTGTTACTTTTTTAGCCATTCTTCTCTACCTCCTTATCTTCACTAGTATTGTCCATTGCAGTTTCTTCTTTAATCAATTTTTTATAGTTTGGTTCTTTCTTTTTTCCAGATAACTCAGTACAAAATTGTGCTACAAGTGGCAAATATTTTGAATATAAATTAGCACGTTTTTTTGCAGCTTCTGCTTGACCTTTTTTAGACATGTATCCAGAAAGTTTTCTTGAAAGGAATTGAAGTGCCAATCTAAGTTCTTTTTCAATTTCTGGTCTGTCTGCTACATTTTCTTTTCCTACAGTTTTGTATGGCACTCTCGTTGAGCAAATATGTGATACTATGATAAATGGTGCAGAATCATTTTTCACTTTATAACGATTCCAATCTGTATCTTTAACAACTTTTAGTACAACGTCACTTCCTTCGTCATATAACAATGGAATTCTATTTGCAAATCGATACACAGTAGTGCCACGTGATTCAATTTTACCTCCATATGCGATTCCCATTTCAATGACAAATGGAAATCCAGAATAAGCTGACGCAGTCCTTTGAACTACAGCCATGAAATCAGGTTCAAATCTTCTTTCTATTCCTTTTTCAAGTGGACCATCACCTAGCGGTGCTAAACAGGTAGGATCAGGAGATCTAAATCCTTCGTATGTTTGTAATGCATCACTTAATTTTACTAATTCTTGATCAGTCATATTTCCGACTCTAGTTTCAGGTTTGAACTTTGCAAATTTACAAAATTCTAGTGCAGCAGTCGGACCCACTCTCTGAAATCTTTTTGTTAAAAAGTGAGTAAGTGATTCGCCTTGAACAGTATTTGCTAATTGTTTATAATAAGGACTTTCAGTATCCATGTCTACTGCAAGAGTTTGAGATGTACTATAATCCCAATAGACTAATTTATTATTTCTTAAATCTACATCTTCAATTCTAATTCTTTGTAGTTGTTCAAAATCTGCTTCAAGAAATGACATTAAAGCTATTACAACACGAACAGGTCTAGTTAATGACTTCCATTTTTTCTCAGTTTTTTTCATTATATCTTTATAACTAAATTTACTTTTTGACATTCCTAATTCCTTTCTAACTTTTTCAATCATTTTATCATCAACGTTTGGAATTTGATAGTGTGTATCAACAAGCATTCGACGAATTGTTTCAACATCAATTCCATATGGATGAGGTGCAATAACAGTAGGAGCAGGAGGCATCGAACGAATGATTGCTTTATGATGGAATTTTTCACCTTTTGGATCATCAAAAGATATTGTTGCATATGGAGTAATCAGAGAGGTTTGATAAACATAATCACGTATTTTAGTTCCAGCTTTTGCATAATCACCCTCTAAAACTATGCTGACACTCAGTCCCTGTTCAGAGCTAGAAGTTTCTTGTTTTTTCATTATGACGGGTTTGTTTTTTTGAATATCAAGTTTCATTTCAAAATCAAAACGAGTTTTTCCATCTGCATTACTTTTTACTTTAACAGGTTTGTTTGTGGTAATTTGTCCATAAAGAATAGCCATAGTTGCACCTAAACCAAACATTCCACGTGCTTGTTTTAAGCCAAATTTCGAACCATATAACACAGTTCCAAATGCCAAAGGAACATGTTTTGCAGGTATTCCAGGTCCATTATCCTTTACAGTTAAGATGTAGGGTTTTGGGTCAGGTTTTTCAGGATCTACTGCCTTGATTGTCATGTGAATGTTTGGTAAGATTCCACTGTGGTCACATGCATCTAAAGAGTTTTCAACAAATTCACGAACAGCAGTGTATAATGAGCGAGTTGGATTACTAAAACCAGCAAGATCACGATTACGATAGAAAAACTCACTAGGAGAGATTTGATTAAAATTTTCTTTAGAAGACATCTTGATTTTCCCATAACAAAGCTTTTTCAGCCTTTTCTTTTCTTCGTGCAGCTTCTAATTTATTATAAACAGGACCATGCATGCTGCCACTACATAATGAGGAGATTGCATCAACTGCTAAACGTAATTGATTTGGTTCACCAATAATCCCAACAGTTCTACCATAAACAGAAATTGTTGCTCCCGTTAAACTTTCCATGTTCTGTCGTGCAGCTCCATTTTCACCAATAATTCTTCCTTTAATTCGTTCAATTTGATCAGGAGATTTTCCACCAAACTCACGTAGGTCAATAATGTGTAAACTATTTTCGCCACGTAATAATCGTAATGAGTTTTCAGGAGAAAATCCACGTCCCATTGCAGAAACAATTTCAACTGCCTTGAATGGACTGATATTTCCATCAATTTTGTCACTAGTAATTATTACTTCACCAGTTTCACTATCAATATTCAAATTAACATTACATTTTTTTTCAATTTGATGTTTGGTTTTTCCAGATTTACCTATTATAACACCAATTCGGTCTACTGGAATTCTAACTAGTTTTTCAAAGCTCATTTTATTATCCTTTCAAGGATATCAGCAGGATTTTCTACTGTTAGTCCTCGTTTTACAAAGAAGTTGGTTATGTTATTAATGTCTCTTTTCAAAAAATCCATTGTATTGGGATGGGTTGTATCAACTGCAGATCCCAAATCAAACACTTTCAACCCATTTTTAGTTTTAAAAATATTATATTCAGAGAAATCACCATGAACTAATTTTGCCTTTTGGTACAAATCCGTGATTAATGATATGGATTGGTTATAATCGCTTTCGTCGATTTCAGATTCTAATAATGTCTGTTCAGGTTTTCCATCAATTCCCTCAAAATCCATTATCAAAATATTTTTTGATACATGTCTTGGTTTCACCACAGATATTCCACAATCATAACACTTTGAGATATTTTGGAATTCTTTTCTTGCCCAAAGATATACTATGTTTTTGGTACCTTTTTTTACACTAGTGAATCTAGGATCACCCATAACATATTGGCTACGTCGTTTAAAATTAGATGTTGTTACAAGATAAATTTTCAATGCCAAGTCATTATCATCAAAATCTTTTGCCCAAAAAACAACCGATTCTTTTCCTGCCTTAACAACTCCATTCACATATGAAATTATTTTTGAATTTATCAGATCATGTAGTTGTAGAATTGTAATCTTATCTAATACTTCATTAATTACTTTATTTTTTTTAAATCCATCATCAAGAGTTTTCTTTCTTTTCTTTTGTTCAAGTTTAGATTTTATTTTTAATTCAATTTTTTTTTCAGAATTATCAGACATATCTTATATCAGTCTACAAATAGAAAATCATTTCTCAGATCAAAAGTCTTTCGGAATATGATCGTTATCTTTTAGCCAATCAACTTGAGGTAGGGTAAATCTCCAGACAATATCTCCACGTTCAGTTTCTTTAAAATCCCAAGGTGCAATGACAACTACATCGTTATCTCTAATCCAAATTCTTCGTTTTAATTTTCCACGAATTCTTCCTCTTCGAGTAATGTCATCAGTACATTTGACAAGTACCTGATCACTTCCTAATAGTTTGATTACTCGACCATACATTTCGCCTTCTTCAGCTAAACGTATTTCTTTTAATGCGCTCTCATTGAGTACTTTACGTTTTCCCATGAAAATTATGTGTGAGTGTCGTATATAGTTGTGATGCTACATTTTAAAGACAATTAGAAAAGGTATCCCTTCTATTCGTCTAATACTTTTTTCTGAACCAATACCCAAACTTGTTGCTAAAGAAATTGTTTTTTCGCCAACCATATTTATCGAAGTACATTTTTCTAACAAATTTTTTGCTTCATGTTCATCAACATCTCGTTCAGCATAATAATTTGGATTTATTTTGATTTTCGTATTTCCATCATGAACTGTTTTGTTAATAAGTTCAGGATCACATATGTTTAGCATCAAGTTTCCACTGGCACTAATAACTTTTGTAGAATAGAGCATTATGCATATTTACCCTTAATTGTGGATTTTGCACCACATGCTTCACAAATTAGAAATGATATTCTATTTTGCTTTTCTACTTTTGTGTCGGGACTCTGGCATGTTGGACATTCAACATAGTCTTTTAGATATATTCCAAATAATCTAGAAAAATCATCAGGATCACGTTTTCCGACAAATACGGCTTTATCACCAACACGATCAGCAGGAACTGCAAATTCTTTTGACAAATATTGTAAAATTAGATTTGGATCTCTTCGAAGTGCTTTTGGGAAATCTGCAAAATTTCTAAGGATTGTTTTTTTTCCTTCCCAAGTGATATCGATAGGAGGTAACTCAAAACGTTTTCCAGTAGAAGAAGTGTTAGAGATGTTTTTTTCTATTCTTTTTAATAATTTCTCATAATCAGCTTTTGTCATAACTAACAGTTGTTCAATTCCCCTATATGGGTTTAGTTAGAAAAAGGAAAGGGCGTCTAAGGTTTGCCTATTCGGAAAACTTTAGTTCCACATTCGCCACAGACGCCTTTTACAGCTGGACGTCCATTTTTCAATGTAGTCTCTTCTGGGTCTTTAATTTCTACTTTCTTTCTGCATTTTACACAATATGCTTCAGTCATATACCAAATTCAAAACAATCTTCTATTTGAAAAGAGAATGTGAATATTATTTCACTTTACGCTAACGTGTGAGGGGTTTTTTTATAAAGTAAATCAAAGTTGAACCATAATTTAATCAAAAATGTAAGTTTTTGATTAAAAATGATTAGATTTTTGACATTATAGATCAGTATTATAATGATCAAGATTCTCATAAAATCATGGGTTCGAAGAAGGGCGTTGTAATCACAGTTGTAATTTTGGTAGCCATAACTATTGGAAGTTTTATGGTGTGGTTTGGAAACCCAACTAATAATGAAATGACAATTGTAGTAACCGATTTTGAAAATCATGATGCAGGAATCGTTGAAAGACACAAAATAGTATACAACTCAATTGAAAATTCATTTGAGAAATTTCTGAATAATGAAATTACTGTTGAGGAATATGAGAGAATTGCAGAGACAGGTTCATCACAAAATAATGCATTGTTAATGGAATTAGCATATAGTGATGCACCAGAAGAATGGCAGGAAGCATATGTTAATCGAATTGCATCACTCAAATCATTTGGAGCATACATCAGAGAGTCAATGGTATTTTCAACATACATTACAGAAGAAGTAGAAGAATTGCAGAAAAAAAATGAGATTTTAGAAAATATGGAAAAATACAAAAATGAATACATTCAGTTTAAACAATTAGCTGAATCTGCAAAACCATGAGTAAATACAAGTAATACTATGCTAAATAGTTGGAAATCATTAAAAGGTAATTTTGTAATTATTACTCATAATGTCCGAGAATAAGAAACTTGAGAGAGATATAGAGTCAACTACAGTTTCAAAATTACTGGTAATATGTGTAGATAGAGATGATGATGTGGGTAGAAAAACAGGAATTACCACTCCAGTAGTAGGTAGAGATTCATGTATTAATGCAGCACAAAGACTTGCATTAGAGGATCCTGAAGATGCAGATTCAAATGCCATATTTTTTGCTGTAAAGACCTATGAGGATTTAGTAAGTAAGGGATACAATGTAGAGGTTGCCGTAGTTACAGGAGTTGAAAAAAGAGGAGTACAGGCAGATGAAAAAATTGTTAATGAAATAAAATCAATATTACATAAATTTTCAGCAAATGGGGCAGTCATAGTTTCTGATGGTGAAGACGATGAGATGGTAATTCCAGTTATTCAAAATGTCATTCCAGTTGTATCTGTTCAAAGAGTCGTCATGCAAGTAAGTAGAACGATAGAACATTCCTATGCAGTATTCGGTAAATTTTTGAAGATGGTTGTATATGATAAAACTTATTCAAAATTCTTTTTGGGAGTTCCAGGAATTTTATTATTAATTGGAGGTATAGGAACAGTTGTAGGATATACTGCAGAAATTTTTGCAGTTTTAGTTAGTATCTTAGGAGGTGCATTTCTTATACGTGCTTTTGATATTGACAAATCATGGTCTAGTTGGACAAAAGCAACGCCGACAGGATTTATTAGAATTTTTGCACTAATTACAGGGATAGTACTTATTCTTGCATCAATTCCTGCAGGTGTTACAAATGTTGATCCTCAATTATTTGAAACAGAAATGGACTTGGGACAATTAATATCAAACCAGATAGTATTAGGACAATTCCTTCAAGGTTTGTTCCCTTTCTTATGGATGGGACTTGGAACAATCTCAGCTGGAATTTTGATCAGTAATTGGTTGAATAGAAAATTAAAACACATCAGTGATGTTTTAAGAATAATTGTATTAGCTGCGATTTATCCAACTGTTGCACAATTTGCAAATATCCTAACCACTAATGAGAGTTCATTCACATTAATACCACCATTGTTAGCAGGAGCAGCAATAACACTGATATCAGCCACACTACTTTTCCGTAGATACAGGAAACGAGGTGGCAAATTATTAACGGAATAAAAGACGCAGCACTTTATCTTTCAGGATTTTATTCAATTTATTCAAAAAGACTAGAAAATGAAATTCTAGAAGGTGATATGCCTAATCACATAGCAATAATCCTAGATGGAAATAGAAGATGGGCAAAAAGGAATCTAACCATTCAAGAAAAAGGACATTTCAAAGGGGCAGATGCAGTAGAAAACTTACTGGATTGGTGTGAAGAGTTCGATATCAAAATAATCACACTGTACGTATTGTCTGCTGAGAATTTACAAAGGAAAAATGAGGAATTAGATTATCTTTATGAGTTAATTCACAAAAGATTAGAAAAGCTGTACAATGATCCTAGACTACATAAAAATAAAATGAGAGTTAAAGCACTTGGTACAATTGATTTGTTACCAGAATCAATCAAGGATGTTCTCAGAAGATTAGATGAGGTAACAAAAGATTACGAGAATCACTTTCTAAACATCGCCATAGCATATGGAGGACAAAATGAATTAGTAGATGCAGTAAAAAAAATTGGAACCAAAATTAAGACTGGCGAATTAGATACTGAAGAGATTAACAAAGAAGTTATCGAATCAAATTTGTATACATCACATTTGCCACAATCATCACCAGACATGATTTTAAGAACATCAGGAGAAAAAAGAATGAGTGGATTTTTACTTTGGCAAAGTGCATACAGTGAATTAGTATTTTTAGATATTTTCTGGCCAGAATTTAGAAAAATTGATCTAATGAGGGCAATTAGAACATTCCAAAAGCGGAAACGACGAGTGGGAAAATGAAAGAAGAAGTTTCAGCAGGAATAATCTTGTTTAATGATATCGATAAAAGAAAATTTCTTTTATTGAATTATCCATCCAAACATTGGGATTTTGTAAAAGGCAAAATGGAAAAAAATGAAACACCACATGAAACTGCAATAAGAGAAACAAAAGAAGAGACAGGAATTTCAGACGTAGAATTTATTGATGGATTTGAAGAAGAAATCGAATATTATTTTTATGCAGATAATCAAGAAATTCATAAAAAGGTGATATTTTTTATTGGAAAAACTGATACTACGGAAATTACATTATCACATGAACATTTAGATTTTATTTGGTTAGAATTTGATAATGCGTTAAACAAAACAACTTATGAAAATGCAAAAAATCTTTTAAAAAAATCGAAGGTGTTTTTAGATAAGAGAATCACTAACTAAATTTTTAGTAGTTTGAATAGGGTTTTTAGAATTTAAAATTGTTCTACCAACAATCAGATAATCTGAACCAAGTTTCTTGGCTTTCGATGGACTTCCACCCTGAGTTCCCACACCAGGTGAGAAAAGTGCCAATTTTCCACGCACTGATTTTTTACAGTATGAAATTATTTTTGGATAAGTGGCGCCAACAATTATTCCATCAACATGAGTAGATAATGCCCAGTCTAAAAATAATTGGTATAGTTGTTGATTCTTTGAACGATTTTTGATTTCAAGTTCGTATGATAATTTTGCTTCTGGTGCACTCATATGACATAATGAGATTATGCCTTTGTTTTTTTTATGTGAAAGTTCTACTAGATTTTTCAAACTCTTTTTGCCCATAATAGGATTAACAATAACTGCATCAAATCCCATATTCCAAAGGTTTTCAGTGGTTATGAAATTTGTATTTCCTATATCATTTAGTTTGATATCTGCAATACATTGTAATCCAGAGTCATGTGCAGTTTTGTTAATTTTAGAAATTTGTTTTTTATCTAATTGGAGTAAAAGATGAAAATTAATTTTTATTCCGCATAGATGATCACCAAGAGTTTTAATATTTTTTAATGTCTTTGATTCAATGTTTGGTGTTTTCGGATCATAGTCATTTGCTAAAATGATCGGGGATGTCTTTGCAGATTTTTTTATTCTATCACTGAATTTGGTCATAATCGACCAATGGATGTGAGTCTTTTAACTTTATTATTTTGATGTATGAATAACCATGATCACCTGTGTGAGTCACAAATTCAGGTTCTGAATTTTTTGATGTTGTGTATTTCAAGAATGGTTTTGTTGGTTCTTCATCCAAACTAACATGACAGAAATATGATGGTCCATCTTCGTTAAAATTTAGAAAAACTCCTAAGAACCATTTATCCTTCTGTTTGAAAGCAAATAATGGAAATGGTGCTTCTTCATAGCCAAAACTTAGTTTAGCCAGACTAGAAAGATCTTCTAATTCAATTGGATTGTATTTTTCTTTTGATGCTTCAATATCTGGTTTTAGGGAAGCAGGTAATGATTTGATTTTAATGATTGGAGAGTAAAGTTTTGAGTTATCAAGAGTGGTATCTACAAGTTCCAGTTTTTCTTGACCAGAATTAAATCCATAGCAGAGATAGTGGCCAATATTTTCAATAGGGGTGAAATAGATGACAGGTTTTTCTTTTAGTAAATCCATTTGTACAGATAATACTTTTTTTCCATTGTGTTCATGAAGAAATGATACACGTGGTGAACGTTCTAGAGCACATACTAGTCGAGTAAATTCTAAAGGTGAATCTAATTGTACATAGTTTGGTAGAGTTGCCATAGTAATGTAATTAAAAAAAATTTCTAAATTAAAGCTTACTGAAAAAGATTACGTGCGTAAATCAATAACATCATTCACGCCTGCACCAGTACCAATTAGTGTAACAGGCACGCCTAATTTTTCTTCAATGTTTTTTATGAATGATTTTGATTCAGAATCTAATTCATCAATAGACTGTGCACCAGCACATGCAGGGAATCTAACATCTAGTTTTGTAATAGATATTTGATTTGCACTACTAAGCATTATTGCACGATGTGCTAACTCAAAATCAAATTCAGCAGCACGTCTAAGTCTTCCAGTCACAGTACCAAATTCTTCCCAACCTTTTTCAGATGTTTCTTCAGCACTCAATTCACCAGCCATCGGACCTGTACCAACTCTAGTCAAATATGACTTGAAAACAACAATAACGTCATCAATTCTCTTAGGACCGACACCTACATCAGCACAAATTCCAGAAGCAGTAACATCTTTTGTGGTTACAAAAGGATATGTACCATGCCATAAAGAAAGATGAGTTCCCTGAGTACCTTCTATCAGAATATTTTCATTTCTATCTAATGCAGAATTAAGTTCTTGAGGTACATCAAGAAGATAATTTTGTAATGATTCAATTTCTTTTGCCATTTTTAGAGTTCTCATTGCACGTTCAGCATTAGCAGGTCCTGTGCCAGAACCAGTGCTTCCAATTTTTTCTTTTAGTCTACCTTTTGAATCTGCATCAAGGTGATGTTGTTCAATTATTCCACAATTATTATCAAGAAATGATCTTCCATCAGTTCCAAAATCACTAATTTCTTTAAGAAACACATCAGGGTTAACAACTACACCTGGACCAATCATTACTCTAGAATTTTTATTCAAGAACCCACTTGGAAGCATTCTAACCTTGAATGTTTTTTCACCATCTTTGATAGTATGACCAGCATTTGGACCAGCACCACCTCTAACAACTATTGAGGGATTATCTTTTTGTGCAAGATAGGAGATAATTTTTCCTTTACCTTCATCACCAAAAAAACCTCCAATAACTATAGTAGCACCCATAAAACAAATTTTCAAATCATGTATTTAAGCTAAAGTGCATTACGGTTAATATCGAGTCAATAAAGATCTCAATATGTCAGAACCAAACTTTGCAGGAAATATCATAGTTAACCTTGCCAGTTTGCCAGATTTTCTTAGAACACCAATTCTAAAAAAAAGAATGACGGAATTTTTTTCAAAAAGTGAAGACGACAAAGCAGAGATCATAGTCAATGCATTAAATGCAGGACCAACCATACCATTTCCTAATTTTTCAAAATTATTCAAGACATGGTTAGAGGTACTAGCAGAGATTAATGTAGAAAATAGAGAGGATATGTTTTCAAATTATTTTAGGCATATTTTGAAATCACCTGAGAAAATAATTCTCTTTAATTTAGATGCAATTTTTGAGATATTTTCACAAGTAGACAGAGAAAAACAGCAGATTTTGATATCATCAATCAAAAATGTATTTGATAGATTGGATGACGAATCAAAAAGAAAGTTGAATTTACTAACGCCTGATTCAGCTAAAATGTTATTTGGATTCTAGGCAGGTCTTTCTTCAGGATTACGATTATCCTCATTTGTGAAATCAACATAATCTCCTTCAGGAGTCATTACACCTGCAAATATTTTCTCATGTTTTCGAAGTACCTTACGATGATCAGCTAATGACAAATCAAGATGCATTTCATTTAGTACCATTATTTTCATTTCCTTCCATTCGCCCCAGCATTTTTGGCAAAGAGGATATTTTTCTGCTTGAGGTTCTAATTCCTCATTATCGGGAATTGGTTCTTTACATTTAGTACAGATTTTACTCAATAATCAAGTAAAATTTCATTTCAATTTATCTCTTATTGATAAAAGCAATAATACTCAATTAATGAAATTATTATATGAAAATCAAATGTGCGAAATGTAAAAAGGATGCAGAATTAGCTCCTGACTATTCATTTGTGGAATGTAAGGAATGTGGTTTGGATATGAGTTATGGAGAATATGTAAGATTCATTGCACATAATGAAGCTACATATTCAGATATTTTAAGCGATTATACTGGAAGTACAGAAGGCGAAACATCTGGTACATTGGATGATTGGGAAGACTGAATGAAATTAATCATTTTATGAATCAATTTTCTACAAGACTTAATTAATTTAGGAATCGGCAGATAATTAAATGGAATTCTTACTAGAAAATATTTTAAATCTTATAGGATTTATTGTTGGAATAATTATTGGCGTTTTTGCATACATAGGTTACAAAAATACTGGAAGTCCTGTTTTGTTTAGATTAACAATTGCGTTTTTTGCAATTGGAATTGGATTTGGAATAATTTGGATTGGATATGTGATAGATGATGTTTATCTAAATGAAGGAAAAATTAATCGAGGTTTACAAGCATTAGGTTTAGGAATTCAAACAATAGGATATTTTTTTATTGCATTTTCTCATACCATAAAATCATTTTTTCCAAAATCAAGATACTTTAGATCAGTGGGAATTTTACCATTGTTTGCATTATCAGCTATGAATATAGAGCACATCATAAGATCATTTTCATTTATTTTACTTGTGTATGGTGCAATTGAAACATTTGTTTCATTTCTAGAAGGAAAGCAAAAAGGTGCATTAGCTGTTGGAACAGGACTAGCACTTTTAGCATTTGGTGAATTCGTTGCATGGTACTCATTAGTTTTTCCAGAATCAATACTTTATTCAGCTTCTATATTGATGAAAATATCAGGATTAGTTTCATTATTTCTTCCAATCTCAAGATTACCATTAAGAAAAATAAAATTCGATGATTTAGATGATGATTTAGATGATGGAAGATAGGCACGAATAAGTTAAAGTCAAAAAAGTTTACTCTGTTTGTTGATTCAATAGATTGTATAAGATCATAGGATGATCGATTGAAGATTTGTTAAATGGGCGCATATCGAAAACAAATAGAGATCGTAGGAGATATTCTAGATGCTGCAGATGAGCTCACAATTGATAATAATGGTGCATCAATTACAAAATTAATTCAAAAAGCAAATATTTCTCATTCCAGAATTTCAAAAATTTTAACAAATTTAGTTTCACAAGGGTTGTTAGAACAAGTAGATTCAGAACGAGCATGCCGTTATAAAATTAGTATGAGTGGTAGAGATTTCTTAAAAGAATACAAAAGATTTTCTGAATTTACAGATAACTTTGGTTTAACAATCTAAGAGAATCAAATAACATAATTATTCGTATAGAGTGAGTTATCCATGGAAATAGTTTCATGTGATGAGAAGGGAATTGAAAAAATTTTAGAGGTCTATGAAAATGGAGGAGTTATTGCATTTCCTACGGATACAGTTTATGGTTTAGGATGTAATCCATTCAATAGTAATAGTACATCTAGAATTTTTGAATTAAAAAACAGAGATGGTGGGAAAAAATTTCCAATTTTGGGCATATCAAAGAATGAATTAGAAAAAATCGTGGAGTTTAATTCAAACGCAGAGAAAATTGCGGAAAATTTTTGGCCTGGACAGGTCACATTGCTGCTTCCAATTAGAAAAGAGATTGCAAGTAAGATTGAAAATAATGGAAAGTTGGCTGTAAGAGTACCAGGAAATGAATGTATTTTATCAATTTTAAAACATTGTAGATTAATTGTAGGAACAAGTGCAAATATTTCAGGAGAAAAATCAATTTTAGATTCAACAGAACTAAAGATCAAATTAACTAACGTGGATGTTTTAGTAGATGGTGGGAAAATTGTTAGTTCAGGAGAATCAACAATTATTGATTTTGTCGATGGAGAATTAAAAATGATTAGAGAAGGATCTGTATCAAAAGAGAATATAGAGAAAATATTATGAATTTGATCATTACCTGTCAGAGAAATCTTGAAGATCCAACTATTTTGGAGATTCAAAATATGTTAGAACGGTTTGGAGATACTGAAGCAATAATTGAAAAAACTGTATTTTCAGGAATCATTCAGGTTCAGACATCGCTTGATAATATCAAAGTAATAGATAATTTTAGAGAAATTATTGATGATGAGCCATGGCTAATCAAATATTGTTCTAGAATTATTCCAATACAAAAAGAATGTGAATCAAAATTAGAGGAGATAACTAAAGTAGCAATTGAGTTATCAATGATAATGAAAGATGATGAAACTTATAGAATTACTATAGAAAAAAGACATTCATCATTACATACAAAAGAGATTATTTCCAGTATTGCAGATTCCATATCAAACAAAGTATCATTAGAAAATTCAGATTGGGAAATTGTTGTTCAAGTTTTAAGAAACAAAACAGGAATTAGTGTTATACCTCAAGATACAATTCTAAGTGTGGATAAGCAAAAACGAGTGGAATTAGATTAGTATTGATGCTTTTTCAACTAGAAGATCAATAAGTGGAGTTTTTGATTCAATTGAGTTTAAGGTTTGACTTGATATATTGAAGTGTTTTTTTATGAAATTTTGATTGTCGTTTTTGAAAATTATATCCAAATCATCACGAAGTGATTCAGATAATTTTTTTTGTGATGATTTGTTTCCTATTGCAATTAAGATAAAATTTTGATTTGAGGACAAACCAACATTTTTTATCGCATCACTGATTTGAGTAGTATTTGCAAATCGTAGTAATAGATCAGTTTCAAGTTTTTCAGATAATAACTGATTTTTGAGTTTTTTATTTACAGATATGGAGATGACTTTTTTTGCATGTTCTTTATCAAGAATGAATCTAGAAGAAATTGCTTGTAATTGTAATTTAGGAAATTTTTCTCTTAATGATATCAAATAATCTTTGTTTGAGTTTGATTTATTGACTTCAAACAAACCAATTTGATGATTATTTATGATGAAACTTACATTTGTTTTTGAACCACCATGAATAATCGGGATGATGTTTACAATATCATTAGAATTTAATTTGGTATTAATTCCATCAAGAGCTGAAGAATCAACACCATTTACTGCTATCAAGAGATTTTTTCCATCGAAGTCGGGTGTGTTTTCGGGTTTATGTTCAATAAGATATTTAATTAATTCAGATATAGTATTGAGGTTTTCAGATATGTTTAATGAATCAGTCTGAAAGGATTTTCGTGCCCCACCAGTGAAATTAACGGTAGTCATGATGATTGATAATTATTGTTAAATTAATTGATTTTGTTATTCAGACTTTGATTCATCAACTATTTCTTCAGCAGTAGTTTTTTCTTCAGAAACAACAGGTTCTGGTTCTGAATCTACTTGGACTTCTTCGGTAGATTCTACTTCTTCGGTTACTTCAGTTTCTTGTTTTTTAGATCTAGATTTTTTTCGTTCTTGAGATTTCTTTTCATTTTCGATAATCATTTGTTTTCGTTCTTCAAATTTTGCTTGTCTTTGAAGCATTTTGGTAATATATCCAGCAACTTGATTCTTTAGACCTTTAGAACGGATTACTGTAATTTCATTCAGTGTTTGTTTGTTTGATGAGAAATCAGTTCCGAAACGTTCAGAATATTCATTCAGAACTTCATTTGAGAGTCGTTTTATTCTATCCACTAGCAGTTTGATTTTTTGGTTTTTTATATATGTACCATCAAATTCCTAGGAATCTCTTCGAGTTATCTTCTATTTGTTCAAGTAATTTTTCATATGATATATGAAGAAGTTTCGAGGCACAAAAAATTACACTGGATAAGAACATGATTTCAGTAGTCTTGTATTCAAAACAACGAGAAAATCTGACAGGGCCATCAGTTTCAACTAAGAGTTGACTAGGATCTGTTTTTGTCAGTAAGGTTTGCTTGTCGTTTGCATATACCAGTAGAGGTCCATATGAAACAAAATAGCCATTATCCATTGCAGTTCTCAATTGAGATTTATTTCCATCAAACCAATGTAGTAAGATTCCAGGTATTTTGTAGGAAGGTAATATTTCAAAGATATCAGATAATGTCTTTCTAGAGTGTATAGATACAGGTTTGTTGAATTTTTCTGCTAAAGACAATTGCTTTGAGAAAACCTCTTTTTGTACATTCCATTCATCATCAGTATCAATGTATGTTCTATCAAGTCCAATTTCACCAATTCCTGAAATGATTTCATTATTTTCTTCAATCAAATCATAAACAGGTTCAGATTCTTTTTGTGCCATTTCTGGATGAATTCCAATGAATGGTAAGACATTTTTGGATTTTTCATAAAGATTCATTGTTTCATTAGAAGTTTCAAGATCCATGGAAACACAGCATGCTTTGATTTTCAACAAATCCATGTAATTGAGAATCATATCCATATCAGATTTGTATTCAGGATCTGAGAGATGAATATGGGCATCGTAAATCCAGCTCATGACATGTGTTAGATTTTTTCACTAAAAGTATTTTATCGCCAATTTTCCTCATAATTGTATGAAAACATCTGATTTGGGAGTTTCAGCAATGTATAGAATTTTGAAAAAAGCTGGAGCTGATAGAGTCAGTGATGAGTCAGCTAATGAGTTGAGAAGAGTCATAGAGGATATTGCAACAGATATTGCAAAAAATGCCGTAGACATGAGTAAACATGCAGGTAGGAAAACAGTCAAAGCTGAAGACGTTAAATTGGCTTCTAAAACATCTGGAAAGATTTGAAGTAAAGAGTTTAATTGCAAATATTCATTTTTTTCATTGGTGACGTGGCAGAGCGGTTATGCGTGAGCCTGCAAAGCTTATCTAAAGGGGTTCGACTCCCCTCGTCACCTTTCTGCTTTTACGTTTCCTGCCATCCAAGGATGTAAGGTACAAAAGTAAGGATACATTCCAGGCTCTTCAAATGTGTAGGTAAATATTCCATATGGATCCATATGACCACTGTCAAACAAGTCAGTAGGTTCTTCATAACTTCCACTAGTTACACTGTGAAATGCTGAATCTTCATTTAACCAAATTACAGGTTCATCAACTTTTGTAACATAATATGATGGGATGTAACATTCAGGATGAGGTCCACATGCAGGTCTTGCAGCTTTTACAGGAATTGTAATTGTGGCATCAATTTCTTCAACAGTCTCAATCTCAACAGTTTCTGTTTGAGTGGTTTCACCACCCATTTGAGAAACAGCAGCAATAATGCCAATAATTACGATAATTGGAATGATAGCGATTTTCTTATTCACGCTTTAGGTCGTCCGCGTTTCTTTTTAATTCTTGGTCTTCCCACCCTCTTCTTTTTCCTTAATGTCTTAGAAGCACGCTCATATTCTTTTATTGCTTCTACAGTTTGGTTTGTTAATCGGACATCAGGTCCAACATGAGGATCCCTTTTAATTCCAGATAATGGGATTTCAACTCCCATTGCGGCTTCGATGAACTCAATTACCGCCTGCCTAACTAACTGATTATCAGTTAATTTTTTTGGCTTCCCATATTTTTCATTGATAAAATCCAGACCATCTTCTGTAGTCATCGTATCTCCATATTGGTAGTGAGTTTCTTGAAATTTTTTGATAATTTTCATTTCATCAGAGTTGAATTTACCTGCTAATGACTTGGATTTTGCCATAAAATTAGTTTGCCAATTTAGATATTAATTTTTTAACATTATACATATCATGGCACTAAGGTTATCTCGTAATCACCCTACCCTTCTTAAGGATAAACAAAACCAAATAATAAAAATGCCACCTAAAGGAGCAAATCTCTTAGAATATAGTGAACAAGGACGCGATATTCTTTCAAAATTTTCCAGTGCACCGCTAGAAGGATTTGCTACACACTCAGTTGATGTAAGTATTAGTGAATTCATGAAAGATTCCAACACCACAGTCGAGAAAGGTCGTGATTATCTTTTGTGGCATTTGATTAACGTTGAAGAGGTTTTACAAGACATTGCAGAAAATGCAATAATTGATGGAGGTTATGATGAAGGAATTGATGCATTTCTTGTAGATTCTGATGAAAAAAGAATTAGGTTATTTCAATCAAAGTATGGTTCTGCTCATTCTATAGGAGCAATTGATCAATTCGTTCAAGATGTAGCACGATTAAAAGAAAAAGAGCAATCCAAACTAAAAAGAGACGAATTACAATATCTCTGGAAAATTCTTAACGATAAGAAAATGAAGGTGGATTTAGTCTACATTACTGACCAATGTGTAGATGATTATCAAAATGATAAAGTCAGGGTTATGGGAAGACAACAGGTATATCAAACATTATGGGAACGAATCAAAAAGCCTGCAAAAGGTCAGAATGCAAGTTTAAGAATTCTCAAACTACCACTTGAGCACAAAAATTGTAAGGTTTGTGTAGTATCTGCTTTTGATTTAGCAGAGTTAGTAGAGAAAAATGAACATTATATTTTTGAATCAAATATTAGAAAACATTTAGGCGGAAAAGGCTCTATAAATAAAAAAATCTCAACTACACTTGAAGATGATCCGCATAATTTCTTTGAATGGAATAATGGAATTACTATAACAGTAGACGATGTCTCAATAAAGAACAATGAATTATACCTAAAAGGTGCTCAAATTGTTAATGGAGCACAAACATCAAAAAGTATTCTAGATAAGAAAAAGAAAGCAAACAACGTTGATGCCGAAGTTCTAGTCACAGTGATTAAAACAAAAGATGAAGAACATCAAAGAAAAATTACAAAGTATCGTAACTCTCAAAATGCCGTTAAAGGTAAAGATTACGTATCATTACAGGATTACTTTGTATCAATTCATCATATGCTAGCAACTAGACTTGATTATTGTTTTGAGCATCAACAAGGATTATGGCTAAATCTTTCTGCAGCAGAAAAGACAAAATTTCAAGGAGATGAAATGTATAACAAGTATTTGCCAGATTCAAAGGATAGATGTAGAATAAAAGATGATTCAGCTATTGCATCATTTGTTTCATATTTTGTTCAAAAACCAAATGAGGTCTATGGAGGAATTGCAAAATATCTTCCAAATGGAGCAAAGTATGAGAATGTATTCAATGATGAATTAGAATGTGATTACAGATACTTCCTATTTCCACATTTGATTCGAGAATTTGCCAAGAATCAACTAGGTTATGATAGAAAAAATACTCAAAATAAGAATAAGAGATATGCACAAAGTCTGTTTGTTGCAGTTACAGCAAGAATCATTCACAAAAATATTCTCTCAAAACATGATGATTTCAAAAGTGATATCTCAGAATTAGAAAAAATAATGCAAAATTTTGGATTATGTGAAAAGATTTTACGTGTTGCAGACAAAGTAGTTACAAAGTTCTTGGAAGATTCAGCAGTTGAAACGAAGATTGAAGAATCAAACACTGCTCACAACTTCTTTTCAAACCAAGTGTATGGTAACGATATGCTAAAAATCATCGATAGAAAAATTGGTCAGGAAGAAGAAGAGATTGGATTTATCAAGAAAACAATTTTTGGTATTTAGAAGAAGGTAACAATCCGGCCAGTGTAAAATCTTGCAGGAGGTTACATTGACCAGACTATTACCGATCCTCGTATGACATAGTAGTATTTAACGGCATTTTTTTCGGCAAATGGTTTTATAACCAAATCGATTCGGTGAAGTTGTATGACAAAGTGTGCATTATGTGACGAAGATGTTGGAAATACTCCTTACAATCCAATGCCAGAATGGAAAGTTAAAGGACCATTATGCGGAAAATGTTATTCAAGTAAACTTGAAGAACATTATCCAGGTGATCATATCAGAGTCAATCGTCTAAACGAAGAAGATTAATCAGTTTTATTGTATTTGTGACGATTAAGACAATTCCATGCTAATGCATCATCTTTTACATCAGATTCTTTCAAAAATTTGATATTTGTTACAACTTTTTTCTTTTTTAGAACATTTAGCTGAAATGTATCAAATTTTGTACAGTCGCAAGCTTCGTACAGACATGCATTATTCTCATCATGATCATCTTTTCTGTGTCCACAATCACATATTGCATCATCTTTTACTTTTTTTATATCTCTAGTATAGATTCCAAAGCGCATGTATGCACTTCCTTGATGACCCTTTTTGAAACGCTCATAGTTAGCCGATTGTGGTACAATTTTGTAAAAATACTTGTTAGTATCAGGACGCCTCGAATCAGCACCCATTATGAACCAGTAATCATCACCAATTTCGACAAAACGGATCTTTATTGTATGATCGTTCCACCAATGCATTGTCTCATACCAGAGATCACTTGCAGGTTTTCTCTGATCAAACATTAAAACGACGTTCATTCTAATGTCAAAATAGCGATATGCAACTCCTAGAAAGTCATCATACCAAGAGATCGATGCGTTTTCAGACACGATTACCAGATAAAATTTGCCTATTTATCTTCTCAGAGACTGAGTAATACTCTTATATCTCATAAGAGAATTCGTAGTTATATGACCTATAGGACTAGTATGCAAATTGTAGCAGATGTATTGACAGTTACTGAACAGACTGGTCAAGAAGGCATCAAAACTACATCACTTCTAACAAAGGCTAATCTATCACATTCCAGATTAGAGAAATTTGTAAAGAATCTAACAGGTGCAGGATTGATAAACAGAATCGAATTTGACGGAAAACACACTTTTGTCATAACCGAAAAAGGTAGACAATACCTAGAGTCATATCAAAAGTTTTCAGATCTTGCTGGATCCTTTGGTTTAGATTTGTAATTTTATTTTTTCTTGAATTTCTTTCTTCTTTCACGTCTAAGTTTTTGTTGTTCTTTACGTGATTGATATGAACTGTAAAGAATGATTACTATTGCACCGCCAATTGAGACATAAAACAAACCAATGAATGGTTCTTCACGTAAACCACCTTCAGTTGGGTTGACAAATGCAATTGGGATCCCTATTAACATACAACACATTACAACCATGAGGTACTTGTTCATAATAATAGCAAATCATTAAATCATTTATCTGTTTTATCATTTTAGATGTCCAAAATATTAGATTTAATCGGATTAGCGTTAATTGGAGGAACAATTGTTTCATTTATTCCAGGATTAATACCAAATATGGAAGGAGGTCTTAATCCGGTTTTCTGGGGATGCGCAGTAGGTGCACTTGCAATTATAATTTATAGAAAACAACAAAGAAAGAAACAAGATCAAAATTTATCAAAATAGATCAATAGCTCAATCAAAACTACACCGGCAGATCTATAAAGGACTATTCAAAGAATTGTTTGGGGAACATGGAAGATAAGATCGAATGGTGGAAAGGACTTGGAGAAGAACTTCAAACAGATATTGAAGTTTCCATTAATGAAGAATAGATCTTAATTTTTATAATAAATTATCAAAATATAATAAGTGAAGAATTACAATAATCTTTCATTCATTTTTCTGGGTTTAATTCTCTTAGGATTTACGTTCTGGAGTGCAACAGATACATCATACTCAAGTTTGAAAGGGATTGAACATCAAGAAACATTAAGAAAAATCAATTTTTGTGAGAATACAAAGGATGAAAAATCATTTGAGCGATATCTAACAATTTCATCTCAGTTTGAAGTTGATTGGTCAGGTTGTGATTTGACAGGAATAGTTCTGAGATATGTTTCATTAGAGAATGCGAATTTGAGAGATGTAAATCTAGCAGGTGCGGATTTGACAGGAGCTAAAATGATAGGAAGTGATTTGACAAATGCAAAATTATTTGGAGTTGATTTTAGACAAGCAGATTTGTATCAAGCAAATTTAGAGGGTGCAATTCTAGATGGTGCGGATTTGAGAGATACGATAATGGAAGATGTAAATCTGAATAATGCTTCATTAAAACACGCATATATTTACAAAACAATTCTTGCAGGGACAAATTTTACTAATGTTGATGCATCATATTCCAATTTTTGTGGTCAGGATTTAACAAAGAAAATTTTTCATAATACGAATTTAAGTGGTGCAAATCTAGCGCATACCAAAATGCAATATACGTATTTAGGAAATGCAATATTATCAAAAACTAATTTTGAAGAAGCAAATCTAGCAGGTGCGGATTTTTCAGATAATTCATTGAAAAATGTTAATTTTAAAGGTAGTAATTTGTATTCAGTAAATTTTAGAAATACGGATTTGACAGGAGCTAGTTTAGAAGGTGCGGATTTGACAAATGCCAATTTAGAAAATGCAGATTTGACAGGAGTTAAAATGAACCAAGTAGACAGAGATAGTATTGGTGAAGAGAGCAAAAGTGAGGAGAATTTAGAGAAGTTAACCAAATATTCTAAAATAGAGAATGAAAATTTTTCAAATTTAGAAATTAATCAGAGAGACATTTCAGAATCAATTTTACAAAATAATGATTTTTCAAACTCAAATTTAGAGAATAATAAAATGGCACATGTTGATTTAAGAGGATCAAATCTTTCTGGAACAAATTTATCCAATTCGGAGCTAATTAGTTCTAATCTTTCAGGGGTAAACCTAACACAAGCAAATCTTGCGGGTGCCAATCTTGCTGGGGCCAATCTTGCGGGTGCCAATCTTGCTGGGGCCAATCTTGCGAATACAAAATTATACGGTGCGGATTTGACAGGAGCTAGTTTAGAAGGTGCGGATTTGACAGGAGCTAGTTTAGAAGGTGCAGATTTTAGTGGTGCATATATGATTAAAGTGATTTTGGACGATACAATACTGACAGGAATTAATTTTAGTGGAGTTAATCTGGACGGGCAAAAATTTGTTGGAAAAGATTTGACAGGAGCAGATTTGACAAATGCGATTTTGAAAGGAGTTGATTTTGAAAGTGCCAAATTAGTAAATACGAATTTGGATTATGCATATCTGAATTCTGCAAGTTTAAAAAATGCAGATTTGACAGGAGCTAGTATAAAAAATGTGGATTTTGGAGGAGCAGATTTGACAAATGCGATTTTGAAGGATACGATAATAAAAAATTCTTATTTTAAAAATTCCAAATTAGATGGAGTAGTTATGAATGACAGTGGTAATGATAGTTGTTTCAAACAAGATGTAATTAATAGAATATTTTGTAAAATCAATTTTGAGTTAAATCCAGATAGACCACCATATGAAACAGATTTTGAATTTAGAGATAATTATTCATTAAGAGATTAAAAGCCTCGAATGGGATCTGAACCCATGACCTTTCCATTACGAGTGGAATGCTCTACCAGGCTGAGCTATCGAGGCACGAACGATTTCTTCTCAGAGTTTATAAAAAGCGTTTCTGGTTTAAAGAAATGAAAATTTCAATATCAGGAGTAAGAGGGGTTTACGGAGTTGATTTTTTTCCACAAGACGTAATTAAATTCTGCAATGGTTTCTCAAAATTAATCAAAAGTGGTAAATGTGCAATAGGAAGAGATACTAGAAAAACAGGAGATATGATTGAAAGATTAGTCTCTGCAACATTATTAGAAAAAGGGATTGATGTCGAAATGTTAGGTGTTACGCCAACACCAGTTGTATTTATGAAAGCAAAAGAATTAGGTGCAGGAATAGTCATCACATCATCACATAATCCTTTAGAGTGGAATGGGTTGAAATTCATAATTGATGGAAGAGGAATTACTGAAGAGGAATTAGAGATAGTCAAAAATGGAAATAATACTACTAAAGCAAAATTAGGAACCGAAGTTGTTGGAGAGTCAAATTATGTTTCAAAAGCAACTCAAGTTATTGGTAAACTTGGACAAGAAAAACAGGTAACAGTGGATATAGGAGGAGGTTCTGCCAGATACATTGCTCCAGAATTATTAAGAAATATTGGATGCCAAGTAACCATAGTAAATGAGGAATTAGACAAATGTACAAGAGGTCCAGATCCAACATCAGACAAGTTAACAGAATTGATTAGTAAAACAAATGAAGTAGGTTTTGCTTTTGATTTAGACTCAGATAGAATGATACTGGTGATGAATGGTGAAAAGAAATCTTCAGATATCACTCTAGGTTTAGGAGTTGTAAAAGCAATAAAACTAGGAATTAAAAAATTTGTTTTAAGTTTGGATAGTAGTATAGCTGTTGAAAAATATATTGTAAATCATGGAGGAAAAGTGTGGAGAAGTAAAGTTGGAGAAGCCAATGTGATTCAAAAAATGATTGAAAATAATGCAGATGCTGGAGGAGAAGGTAGTAGTGGAGGATTCATTCTAAGAGAATTCAACATGTGCAGAGATGGGTTACTTACTAGCGGACTGATAGCATCCATGATTGATGATGAAAATATTCAAAAAGAAATAGAATTCTTTGAGAGTTTTTCTCAGATTAGAGATAAAGTTTCAGTTGAATCTAATTTACATGACAGATTAATTTCAGAAATTGCAAAGGTGATTGGTACAAGATATGAGATTAACCAATTAGATGGAATTAAGATTGAAATTGATGAAAATACGTGGTCACTTATTAGAAAATCAAATACAGAAGATATCATTAGAATTTCAACAGAATCAAATGATAGACAAGTATTAGAAAAAATTCAAAAAGAAATGTTAGAAATTCTAAAGAGTTGTTATGAAAAAATTAAATGAGAAAAAGATTATTGAATTAATGAATAATAAAAAGAGAAAAGTCATATCTGAAGATGTGGAAATTTTTAGATTAGGAAATGAACAATGTGCAGTTTGTGTTGATACATTAGTTGAAAGTACAGATATTCCAAAAGGTTCAAGATTATCAGATATATCAAGAAAGAGTGTAGTTTCCAGTGTAAGTGATTTTGCAGCAAAAGGAATTGTACCAAAATACTGCATTGTTTCATTAACTCTTCCAAAAACAATATCAAAAAAACATGTTCAAGACATATCCAAAGGATTTTCAGATGCATGTAAAGAATTCAAAATACAGTTGTTAGGAGGAGATACAAATCAGGGAAGAGAAATATCAATTCACGTAGTATTATTTGGCACTTTAAAAAAATACATAAAAAGAAAAAATTCTGAAATTGGAAATTTAATTTGTACTACAGGAGCATTTGGATATACAATGGCGGCATTAGACATTATACTCAAAAAGAAAAAATCTTCAAGAGTATTTTCAAAAAAATCAAAAGATCTTTTTTTCAGACCAAATCCAAGATTGAGATTTGGAACAAAATCAGTAGATTATATCACATCATGTATGGATTCTAGTGATGGGTTATCATCATGTCTTAATGAGATGTCTAGACAAAGTAAGAAAAAATTTGTTATAACAGAATATCCAACTAATGACGATGTTAAAGAATTTGCAAAGAGAAATAGAATTGATCTTAAAAAATTAGTTTTTGATGGTGGTGAAGAATTTGAGTTAGTATTCACAACATCACCTAAAAATTTAACAAAAATTCGAAAAGTTGCAAGAGAATCAAATATCAAAATTTTTCAAATTGGTCATGTAACAAAAGGAAATGGAGTATTTTTTGATGACGAAAAAGAATCTTTTAGAATTAAAGACAAAGGATGGCAACATTTTAGATAAATTTAGGGCATTCTTTTATAAAGCCAAAAAAAATTGCAAATTCTATGTCAGAAGCTGTTGAAGAAAAACCTGAAGAGGTTGTAGAAGCAACTGAAGAGGTTGTAGAAGCAACTGAAGAGGTTGTAGAAGCAAAACCACAAGAACCTACAAAGACAAAAGTAGAAGACAAGTGGGGAATTGCACATATCTTTAGCAGTTACAACAACACTATCATTCACATCACTGATTTGACAGGTGCAGAAACTGTTTCAATTAGTTCTGGTGGTCACCATGTTAATGCAGACAGATACGAATCATCACCTTTTGCTGCAATGAAAGCAGCAAATGTTGTAACCGAATCTGCAAAGACAAAAGGATTCACAGGACTTCACATTAGAGTACGTGCTGTAGGTGGAGTGGGTTCTAGAGTACCAGGTCCAGGAGCACAAGCAGCAATTCGTGCACTTGCAAGAGGAGGATTCAAAATTGGTAAGATTGATGATGTTACTCCAATTCCACATGATACAACAAGAAAGAAAGGTGGAAAAAGAGGAAGAAGAGTTTAGTTAGACTGCATTAACTTTAATTTTATTTTACAACCATTATTTTCTAAATAATTTGTAAGAAATGTCATAAACTTTTCTTCAGGTTTAGAACCTTTAGATTTAGCAACTTGATCAGCAAATTCTTGTTCTAAAGACATGTGAAAATCTGCTTTCATTACCATGTCAATGAATGTCCAACCAAACTTTGAGACTGGTTCATTGAACATGTATCCATTTTTAATATCACATAATTTTTCTAATGTACTCATAGTATCTTCAAAAAGCGGCCTATCATTTTGCCAATCAATTGTACTAATTTGTATATAATATGTCATTATTCATCGCCATCATTTGATTTTTTAAATTTATCTGCAATGGAAACGAATTTTCCATCTTTTTCAACATTAATTTTATTTTCCATTCTAATATTCAACCCTACAGATCTAAACAGAACCAATAGTTTACCCCCATCCAATGTTTCATTGATATCACCTGAGGAGATCAATTCTCCTAGTTTTTCAATTACAATTTTAGATTCATTTGGAAATTGATATTCAGCGTTTTGTAAAACCTCCATTCCTCTATATCCCAAGCTATTCACTACATGATCACGTAATGATAATTGTGGTTTTTCATTTTCTTCTTTTGGTTTTTCGTCTGATTGATTCTGCATTGATAGATTTTTTTGCATTTCTGCTAATCGTTTAGCTTTTAACATCTCAAATTCTTTATCTTCTTCATTCAACCCTTAATCACTCCAATTGGAACTAATTTTGCAACTTTGGTAGCAATTCCGAGATCATGAGATACATTTACTACTGAATCAACATCCTTGTATGCCTGAGGTGTTTCTTCAACCACGCCATCTCTTGTTAGAGATTTTATAAAAATACCTTTATCGTTAAGAGATTTCTTTACTTGAGATTCTGTGAAATTTCGTCTTGCTTTAGAACGTGACATCATTCTACCAGCTCCATGAGCAGTTGAACCAAAACTTGCAGACATTGAATTTTCATTTCCCAAAAGAATCCAACTTCCAGTTCCCATAGAACCAGGAACCAAAACAGGTTGTCCAAGATCCCTATACTTCATAGGAACTTCATCCATATTTGCAGGAAAAGCCCTTGTAGCCCCTTTTCTGTGTACGACAACATTCTTTAGTTTTCCATCAATTTTGTGCTTTTCAACTTTGGCAATGTTATGTGCTACATCATAAACTAATTTCATATCAAGATCAGATTCAGATTGAGAAAATACTCTTTCAAAGGATTTTCTTGTCCAATGTGTAATCATTTGCCGATTACTCCATGCAAAATTCAATGCAGCAAACATTGCCTTTCGATATGATTCACCTTCCTCAGAAGTATTAGGAACACATGCAAGTTCTCTATCTGCCAAATTGATATCATATTTTTCTTGTACTTGTTCAGAAATTCTAAGATAGTCACTACAAACTTGATGACCAAATCCTCGTGAGCCACAATGAATCAGTACAGTGATTGTTCCTTCTTCAATTCCCATCCTTTTTGCAGCTTCTTCATCATGAATTTCTTCGACACGTTGAACTTCAAGAAAATGATTGCCAGAACCTAAACTACCTAATTGAGGTAATCCACGTTTTCGTGCTTTATCTGATACTTTGTTTGGATCTGCATTTGCCATTTGTCCATTTTCTTCACAGACATTTGCATCATCACTTGTCCCATATCCATTATCAATAGCCCATGATACACCTTTCACTAAAACCTCATCTAATTCAGATTGTGTTAGTCTTACAGCACCCTTTGAGCCAACACCTGAAGGAATTGATTTGAAAAGATCATTTACCAAGTCATTAAGTTTGGGTCTTACTTTTTCTTCAGAAAGATTTGTTCTTAAAAGTCGTACACCACAATTAATGTCATAACCAACACCACCAGGACTAATCATTCCTTCTTCAGCATCCATTGCAGCTACACCACCTACTGGAAATCCATATCCTTCATGTCCATCAGGTAATACTATTGCATGTTCTTGAATTCCAGGTAAAGTTGCTACATTAACAGCTTGTTTGATTGTTCTATCAGTCATCATTTTTTCTAGTAATGTTTCATTGGCATAGATTGTTACAGGCACTCTCATTCCTTGAGAGGAGTCAGCATCAATTTGATACTGATTTTCACCCACTTTTTTTGGTCTTAGTTCAGTCATTATATGATGAAAAATGTCTTATTCAATTTAAATGAAATTTAATGTAAATAAATTAAAATGAAATAACAATTTCTAGTACATATTGAAAAGAGCAATTGTTTTTGGTGCAAGTAGAGGGATTGGAAAATCCATCTCAGATTCGTTGAAAAAACTAGATTTGGATGTGATTTCATTATCAAGTAGGGATGTAGATACTTCAGATTTAGATAGTGTTAATGAATTTGCAGAAAAGAACAATTCAACTGACATATTGGTATTAAACACAGGGGGGCCACCAGTAATTGAATTTGAGAAAATTACAAAAGAAGACTGGGATAAATATCACAATCAGCTCCTTGTAGGATTTTGTATATTATTACAGAAGATCAAGATTAAGGATGGAGGGTATGTTTTTGCAATTACATCAAATGTTATCAAAGAACCAAATTCAAAATTAATCATCTCAAGTGCATATAGAGCTGCATTTTCAAGTGTGTTTAAGATTTTAAGTAAAGAATTTGCATCTAGAGAGATAACAATGATCAATATTGCACCAGGTCCAATCAATACAGACAGAACAAAAGAATTGGTAGACAATGTAGATGAATTTGCTAAAAGTTTACCAATGAAACGATTAGGCAAACCTGAAGAAATTGGAAATTTTGTAAGTTCAATAGTTAAGAATGAAATAAAGTATCTTTCTGGAGCAGTCATAAACTTTGACGGTTCAAATTCAAATTTTATTTTCTGAATAAACATAAGTTTATTTTTGTAAAAAAATTATACTAAATGTGGCAATTTTACCTATAGATAGTGGCAGATATGGTACAAAAGAAATGCTCGAGGTATTTGGGGAGCAGAAAAAAATTGATTATCAATTAGAGATAGAAGCAGCTGCTGCATTATCTCAAAGTGAAATAAATCTAATTCCAAAATCAATTGCAAAAGATATTGCAAAAGCAGCACGATCAGGAAAGATTACTGCTAAACGAATTAAACAATTAGAAGCAAAAAGTGATCACGATACAGCAGCTTTAGTAGAATCTTTAGCTGAAAGATGCAAAAAAGAATCAAGACCATGGATACACTATGGATTAACAAGTAATGATCTTGTGGATACAAGTAATTCAATGCAAATGAGAGATGCACTTAGAATCATTCAACCAAAAGTTGGAAAACTTGCAACAGTACTTGCAAAAAATGCTACAAAATACAAAGTACTTCCAGCAGTAGGTAGAACTCACGGTCAACATGCAAGTATCATATCTTTTGGTTTGAAATTTGCTAATTGGGCAGCTGAAATGTCAACACATCTAGAGCGCCTTGATGAAATAAAAAAACGAATTCTCATTTGTAAAACACTAGGAGTTGTAGGAACAGGTTCCTTAATGGGTAAAAATGCAGTTAGAGTTCAGGAACGAGTAGCAAAGAAACTATCGTTATATCCTGCAAAAGTTACAACGCAAATCATTCCACGTGAGAGATATGCAGAATATATTTTCCAATTATCACTTTTAGGTGCAACATTAGAAAAAATTTCAATTGAGATTAGAAATCTACAAAGAACTGAAATTGGAGAAGTATCTGAACATTTCAAAAAAGGTCAGATGGGCAGCAGTGCAGTTCCTGTAAAAAGAAATCCAATTAAGAGTGAACGTATTTCTTCGTTATCAAAACTGTTACGTAGTCAAATCAATACATCATTTGAAAATATTCCATTATGGCATGAAAGAGATTTATCAAATTCTGCAAATGAGAGATTCACCATACCAATGGCATCAATCTTACTAGACGAAATGATTGAAACTATGATTAGAATAATTAGTAATTTGAAAGTTAATGAAAAACGAGTACAAGAAAATCTTTACATCACTAAAGGTCAGATATTTGCAGAATTTGTTTTAGAGGCTTTGATCAAAAAAGGAATTCCAAGATTCATTGCATATAGAGATGTACAAAGAGTTGCTTTTGAAGCACATGAAAAAGGAATGAATTACATGGATGCATTGATTGGAGATAAAAATATTCTAAAATCATTAACAGAAAAAGAGATTAAAGGAATTTTTGTGGCTGAAAAGCACCTTGGAGCATCACAGATAATCATTAACAATGTAGAAAAACATGTTAAAGCAAATGCAAAAAAATTTATCTAAATTTTAAAAGCTGTTTATGAATTTTTGAACCATATTGTAATGCCTTTTTTTGTTTGTTAGCAGAGAGTTCAGGTACGCCACAAGACAAAGCAAGTTTACGTATAGCATGTTTTCGTTGCAAGTCATCAGGGCTAGTAATTTTTTCAGATATAGGGATAGTTTTAGCATAGGAAATGAAATCATCATTAAGTAAGGGTTGTAATATTTTTACATCAAATCTAGAGGTTACGTCGTTTACAGCAATCATCATTTTCTTTTCATTATCTAATTTTTTGTTCATGACATTCATTACTTCATCAACACCTACTCCAATTGCTTCACGATATGCATTGTACCCACAAAATAATTCATCAATTCCATTTGCAGTAACAACGGTGGATATTCCCAGTTTTTTTGCTAATTTTGACACATAGTAAAATGCAATTGAATTCTCATTCCAAGATAGATTATCAGTTTTTATGATATCATTTACATCTTCACTAACCTTTTGAAATGACTCAGGTTCAATTTCTAAAATATCATGTTTGAATTTTAGAATTTCATTAATCTCTTTTGCAAAATTGATATCATGTGAATCCTGAAAACCAATGGTTAGAAGATGTATATCATAACCATGATCATTGAGCAACTTTGCAATTAATGTGCTGTCGACACCACCTGAAAATGCAACGCCTATCGATTTATCAAATACAGTAGTTTTGATTGCAGTGATGATTTCATCTAGTAATTGATTCACGATTCTGTCAATTCAATTCTATAATTTATTATTGTTCATATTTTTTAGAATAATCATGGGATTGACAAAACTAACAGAAAATGAAATTCAAGAAAGTCTAAAAGAACTGAAGGGATGGAGCATTCAAAATGGCAAATTACACAAAGAAATGGAATTTGTTGATTTTGATGCAGCATGGGAATATATGACTCAAGCAGTGACTGAAATTCAAAAAATGAATCATCATCCAGAATGGTTTAACGTATGGAATAGACTTGTAATTGATCTTATGACACATGACGTTGGAGGAATTTCTCAAAATGATATTAATCTGGCAAAAATTCTAGATAACCTACAAGGCAATACCTCACTCTAGAGATTTATAGACAAAGATCAAGGTTTTAGATATGGAACCAAAGATTACAGAAAAAGCATGGGAACCAAAACTTGAAGAAGCAATTTTAAAAAAATGGGAAGATGAGAAACTTTATGATTTCAAACTAGAAGATAACAATTACACAATAGATACACCACCACCTTATCCATCAGGCAGACCGTGGCACATTGGTGCAGCATCACATTACGCACAAATTGATATGATTGCAAGGACAGCAAGAATGAATGGAAAGAATGTTTACTTTCCAATAGGCATAGACCGAAATGGATTACCAGTGGAATTGTATACAGAAAAAAAACACGGCATTCGAATGCGTGAAACTGAAAGAGGTGAATTTTTGAAATTATGTCAGAATGCACTAGATGATTTAGAAGCTGAAATGATAGAGATAATGAAAAGTCTTGGTTTGAGCGGTGATTTTAAGAATTATTACAGAACAGATTCAGAAGAATACAGAAAGTTTACTCAAGAAACATTTATTGATCTTTGGAAAAAAGGCGTCATTTATCTTGCAACTAGACCAAACAATTACGATTGGGTGTCAGGTACAACTATTGCAGATGCAGAAATAGTATATGATGATCTTCCAACAAAACTTGTTTACATGAAATTCATCGTTAAAGATCAAAATAAAGAGATAATCATTGCAAGTACAAGACCAGAGCTACTTTGTGCATGTAAGACGGTAATTGTTAATCCAGAAGACGAGAGATATTCAGACTTGATTGGGAAAAAATTGGTAATTCCTTTAACGAATAAAGAAGTTACAATTACACCACATCATTCTGCTAAAATTGAATTTGGTTCTGGGGCAGTAATGGTTTGTAGTTATGGTGATCAAAATGACGTCGCATTATTTAGAGAATTACAATTAGAAGAAGTAATTGCGATTGGTTTGGATGGTAGAATGACAGAAGCTGCTGGAGATTATCAAGGTCTAAAACCAAAACAAGCAAGAACTAAGATTATCGAAGATTTAGAAAATTCAGATCTGGTAGAAAAAATTGAAGAGATTTCTCATAGAACACCCTTGTCAGAGCGAAGTAAGACTCCAATTGAAATTGTCCCAATGGAGGAGTACTATCTGAAACAAAAAGATTCTATTGATAAAATGAAAAAATTAGGTTCAGAAATTGAATTCTATCCTAATATGCATAAACAAATTTTGATGAATTGGCTAGAATCAATATCAATTGATTGGCCAATCTCAAGAAGAAGATTCTATGGAACAGAGATACCAATTTGGTATTGTAAAGAGTGTTCAGAACCATTTGTGCCAGAACCAGGAAAGTATTATCGACCATGGAAGGATTCCTGTCCTGCAAAAAAATGTGAAAAATGTGGCAATACAGAATTCATAGGTGAAGACAGAACATTTGATACATGGATGGATTCTAGTGTTTCACCACTATTTGTTACTAAATTCAACAGAGATGATGAATTTTTCAAAAAGACATATCCTACAGGAATAAGACCACAGGCAAAAGATATTGTTCGAACATGGTTGTATTACACATTACTACGATGTGAAAAATTAACTGAACAAAAGCCATGGTCTGAAGCATGGATTATGGGTTATGGTTTAGATGAAAAGGGAATGAAAATGAGTAAAAGTAAAGGTAATGCAATTGATCCATTGCCAGTAATTCAAAAATCAGGTGCAGATACATTTAGGTTTTGGAGTGCAAGTGAAATCAATCAAGGATATGACTTTAGATGTTCGGAACAAAAAATAGAATCAACAAAAAAATTCTTGAGTAAATTATGGAATGTTTCAAGATTTCTTTCTAGTTTTCCAATAATCGAATCAGGCAAACTAACAGACTCAGATAAATGGATATTATCTGAACTTGATAAATTAATTTCTGTATGTAATGAAGGTTATTCGAAATACAATTTCTTTGTTCCTGCTACAGCATTAAGAGAATTCACATGGAATATTTTTGCTGCACAATATATTGAAATGGCAAAAGCAAGAGCTTATGGAATTGGATTTGACGATGATGAGAGAGATGGTGCAATTTTTACATTGCATAAAGTTCTTTCAACAATTTTGAAGCTTTTAGCACCTATTACTCCGTTCATTACAGAACATCTTTGGTTAACACTTTATTCAGAAGATAGCATACACAAGGAACAATTACCAGAGATAGAAAATATCGAAGATATGACTGCCATGACTCAGTCAATAATAGAATTTAATTCCAGAGTATGGAATGAGAAAAAACAGAATAATCTATCTTTAAAAGATTCTATAAAAATCGAAATCCCAGAAAAACTTGATCAGTTCAAAAAAGATCTAATTGCAATGCATAATTTAGAAATAAATTAAGACTGATTATCAACTAACTTTACAAATGATTTGTGAAGAGAGATATCTCTTGTAAGTTCCGGGTGAAATGCTGTAGCGAGTATATTTCCTTGTTTTACTGCAACTATTTTTTCATTAAATTTGGCTAGGATTTCGACATCAGAACCGGTTTCAGAAACAGAAGGTGCACGAATAAAGACACCATTAAAAGAAGAAATTCCAATAGGTTCCATCGAGATTTTAGCCTCAAAGGAATCTTTTTGTCTTCCAAAAGAATTTCTTTCAATTTTTACATCCAGGATGTCTAAAAGAGGTTGATCAACATTTCCTACAACTCTATCTTGAGAGTTTTTTGATAAAAATACCATTCCAGCACATATTCCAAATACAGGCATTCCTGATTCAATTTTTTCTTTAATTTTTTTTATTGCACCATTAACAAGAGACATTTGGCCAATTACAGTGCTTTCTCCTCCAGGGATGATTAATCCGTCAAGTGAAGAAATTTGTTCTACTGTTTTAACTTGAACAACAGCACCATCTATTCCTAATTCACTCATAGAAGCCATGGTTGCTAGGAAGTTTTCGGTAACATCTCCTTGTACTGCAAGTATACCAATCTTGATTTTACTCAAACGGTACTACCTCTATCTTGCATTTTTAATTCCAAGTTTTTTATGTCTAGACCAAGAAGTGATTGTCTTTCATCAATCATTTTTTGTGCATCTTTGACTTTATCTGGTTCTTCCCAGAAGGTTGTTGCAAGAACTACTGCACGAGCACGTTCTTGTGCATCTTCAGCTTTGAATATGCCAGAACCAACAAAAATTCCATCACAGCCAAGAGACATAAGATATGCAGCATCTGCAGGAGTTGCAATTCCACCTGCAGCAAAATTCACAACAGGTAGTCTTCCAATTCTTGCAGTTTCTTCAACTAGATCATAAGATACTTTGAATTCTCTTGCCATTTTAACAAGATCTTGTTTATCATCAGAATCATAGATACTTTTGATTGCACGTAATTCTTCATTCACTTTTTTAATATGATAAATTGCTTCTGCAACATTTCCAGTTCCAGGTTCTCCTTTAGTTCTAATCATTGCAGCACCTTCTTCGACTCTTCTTAATGCTTCAGCTAACGAGCGAGCACCGTTAACAAACGGAGTAGTATAATCCCATTTCCAAATATGACGATATTCATCAGCAGGTGTTAAAACTTCAGATTCATCTATCATGTCAACGTTAGTTTCATCTAGAACTTTGGCTTCATACATATGACCAATTCTACATTTTGCCATGACAGGAATTGTTACATGATCCATAATTTCCTCAATAATTCTAATACTTGCAGTTCTTGCAACTCCACCGACTTTTCTTACATCAGAAGGAAGTTTGTCTAAAACCATAACAGATACTGCTCCAGCCTCTTCTGCAATTTGAGCCTGTTCAACAGTTGTAACATCCATTACAACACCATTTTTTAGCATATGTGCAAACCCACGTTTTAGAGTAGAGGTTCCACGAACAATAGAATTGGAATCAACATTTTCACATATTGCACCTTTTGAATTTGGAATATCTCCAGAAAGTGGGATCATAGATTATCTTTACCTTATCGATATTTATTCCCTTATGATCTCCATGATTGATTCAAGTTCTTCTTGAACCATAGTGATTATAGGAGGAATCATTTGATCAGTAGCATCAGGTTCAGGCCAGTATAATTGATTAGAGTTTTCATTTAGGGTAATTTTTAAACCAAATTTTTGGTAGGATTCCATATCATCCTTTATTGAAAATGATTCAAAAGGTATTGATAAAAATCCAGTTTCTTTTATCATTGCAACAAGCTTCATTCTTTTTGATTCATCAATTTTGATAGTTTTTTCAGGGCTAACTGTTCCATCTTTTGTAATTGTATAATTTACGGTTCCATCATTTTTTATTATAATTATTTCAGTTTGTTCTGCAGTAAGTCTATCTATTATTCCAGGAGACATGTTTCTAAGTTGATGAACTGTGAATTCAATTTCAGATTCATCAAGGGGATCTATTGCAGTATTTGCAATTTCAGGTGCAGTAACTAAAGGAATTACAATTATTATTGCAATAGCTATAGGAATTGCACCACCAACAATCAGAATAGGTTTGACCAATTTACTGCAAATATTCTGAATTTGCAAATAAACCTTGGTAATAGTTAAAATTCCCGCATAATATTTCAATTCTTGTGGGTTCGTAGCCTAGCCTGGTAGGGCGACGGTCTCCAAAACCGTCGATCGTCGGTTCAAATCCGATCGGGCCCACTTAGTTTGTTTTATTTTTTAAGACATTAAGAGCAGAACCTGCTTTGAACCACTCAATTTGTGAAGAATTGTATGAATGTTTTAGCATGATTTTTTCAGTACTTCCATCAGAATGTTTTAGTACACATTCAAAAGATTTGTCAGGTGCAAAATTAGTTAGGCCAGATATGCTAATTTTATCATCTTCTTTGATCTTTTCATAATCTTCAGCATTTTCAAAAGTTAATGCAAGAATTCCTTGTTTTTTGAGGTTTGTTTCATGGATTCGTGCAAAAGATTTTGCAATAACAGCAGCACATCCTAAAAATCTAGGAGTCATAGCAGCATGTTCACGGCTACTTCCTTCACCATAATTATTATCACCTACGATTATCCAACGCATGTTTTTTTCTTTGTAGTTCCTTGCAATATTTGAACAATTTTCAATATTGTTAGAGAGTATATTTTTGGCTTGCCCAACTTGTTCATTGAATGCATTAACAGCTCCTAAAAGCAAATTATCACTTAATTTATCCAAATGACCACGAAGTCTAAGCCAAGGTCCTGCAGGAGAAATATGATCAGTTGTACATTTTCCCTTTGCTTTCAACATCAAGTTAAGTTCTGAGAAATCATTTCCATCCCATGGCAAGAAAGGTGTGAGTTTTTGTAGTCTATCACTGTTAGGATCTATCAAAACAGTTACACTTTCAGGATCATCAGATGGAGGAACATAAACTCCTTCTGTCTGAACAAAACCATTTGCAGGGACTTCAGGAGCAGGTTCAGGAGGAGATAATTTAATTTTTTTACCATCTTTTGTTTCAAGTAAATCTTCTAGTGGATTAAATGATAGACTACCACCTAATGCAAATGCGGTAACAATTTCAGGACTTGCAATGAAGTTCATAGTGTCTCTTTTTCCATCATTACGTCCAGGAAAATTTCGATTAAATGATGTGACAATAGAGTTTTTCTCCCCATCTTTTAATTCAGGTCTTTGCCACTGACCAATACAAGGGCCACAAGCATTAGCAAGAACAGTTGCACCGATTGATTTTAGAGTATCAATCTGACCATCTCGTTCAATAGTAGAACGAATCTGTTCAGAGCCAGGAGTTACTAACAAAGGTATTTTGGCTTTAATTCCATGAGTTTCAGCCTGTTTTGCAACACTAGAAGAACGTGACATGTCTTCATAAGATGAATTCGTACAACTTCCAATCAAAGCAACAGATAGATCATCAATGTATTCCTTAGAATCTATCTCACCAGATAATTCAGATATTGGTCGTGCAAGATCAGGAGTATGAGGACCGACAACATGAGGTTCAAGAGTGGATAGATCAATTTCAATGACTTTATCAAAGAATTGATCTGGATTTTTTTCTACTTCAGGATCAGCTGTCAATAAATTTACATTTTGGTTTGCAAGGGATGCAATTTCTTTTCTACTTGTTGAATTAAGATATGTTTCCATTCTTTTGTCATAAGGGAAAATAGAACAAGTGGCTCCAATTTCAGCACCCATATTGGTTATTGTTGCTTTACCTGTACAACTTATTGATTCAACACCTGGTCCAAAATATTCAATTATAGAATTTGTACCACCAGATACAGATAATTTTCCAGCAACGTAAAGTATAACGTCTTTTGGTGCAGTCCAACCATTCATTTCACCTTTAAGATAGACACCAATTC
>CACFJZ010000002.1 GCA_902566725.1 uncultured marine group I thaumarchaeote | reverse complement strand
ACATATGCCTGGTTGTTTGCTGCTTTGGCAAGTTCCTCTTTTGTCTCCTTATCATTGATGTAAAATATCTCAAATCCTTGAAAATTTCCTGCAGTTGGTGCTGTATCTGCCGCAGCCAAAATCTTGTCAATTTTCCATTTTTCTACTGGGTTTTTAGAAAATTTTCTTGTAGACCTTCTACTGGCCATAACTTTGAAGATATCACTACTTGCCTTTTTCTCAGGTTTTGCTTTTAGAATGGTTTCAAGCAAACCTAACCTTGTTGATAGATCTTCACCACTCTCTTCTTTTGGCTCATACCCCTTTGGCCAAGAACGACTTTGGTCTATTTTTTTATCCATACCATTCCTCAAATCTTTGAGTTAAAAAATTTCCTTATCTCTTTAAACCTGACACAAACTGTTCGGTTGCATTTTTCATAGATTTCACATCTGATGCTGAATGTGCATCTGAGAATGCTCCTAATTTTCCTGGTAAAAAGAAAATACCATTTTTTGCAATCATCTCAAAATGATAATTAAATAATTTTGATGAATCACACTTTGCTGCATCTGATGCATTGTTGATCTCAGTCATTCCATTTCTTGGAAAATGAGTCATAAACAATGATCCTTTTCCTGTAACAATGCTGTCATTAGAAAATACTTTTTTTAACATCTTGGTTGCATCTCTTCCTAATCCATCTAATTTCTTGTAAAGTGTTCTATTCTTATTTTTCAAAATCTCTAATGTGGTTTCTCCTGCAATCATGCTTAGCGGATTTGCCGAAAAGGTTCCTCCACCAATGTATGTTCTACTCTTTTTTGAATTAACAGACGTATTGGCATGTTCCATGATCTCATCTTTTCCACAAATCACTCCTATTGGAAATCCTCCTCCGACAATTTTTCCCAATGTCACGATATCAGGATCCAACTTCATTGTTGGATAAAGACATCCATATCTGAATCTAAAACCTGTAACAATTTCATCTAACATGAAAAGTGCATTATTTGATTTAACCATCTCTTGTAAACCTCTAAGATATTCTTGTGTTGCAGGAATTGCTCCTCCCCCTCCTAAAACCGGTTCAATCAAAATCCCTGCCAAATCCTTCTTTACTGAATTTAAAATCCTCGAAGATTCTTCCAAGTTATTTAATGGTAATGAAATGATGTGTTCTTCATCTGTAAGTCCTTGACTTTCTGAAACGTCAAATGGCCAGTTAACTGTCTTTAGTAAATCTGTTGTATACCCATGCCATCCACCATCAATTTTTGCAATAATTTTTTTCCCTGTTACGGCACGAGCTAATCTGACAGAATACATTGTAGCCTCTGTACCAGTTGATGCATAACGAATTTTCTCTGCTACTGGTACTGCCTTTGAAATCTTCTCTGAAAGTGGTATTGCATTTTCATTTGATGTTCCATGCATCCATCCTTTTTTCAACTGACTTGCAGCTTTTCTCTGGACTTTTCTCTGAGCATGTCCTAGAATCAAACTCCAGTGTCCCATCCAATAATCTACGTAATTGTTGGAATCTACATCTTTGAGAAACTTTCCATCTGCTGATTTTGTGACAAATGGGTATGGTTCAAAAAATCTTATGTTATGATGAACTCCATTGATGTGGACCTTTTTTGCTCTTGAAAATAACTTTGAAGATTTCTTTGTCTTTTTTTTGTAGATCTCTAATGTTGTTGTCATTTCCTATCTGTTTTTTTACCTCTAATTATATTACTGATCGCCAAAAAGTGGTTATTTACGCATGATTTTTGAATGGTTTATAAGGTCTTCTTTAACTCAAATTTTCGCATACGTAACGCTTTGGCGGCGCCTGTAATGAAGTATGGCAACATGCCAGTTTGTGATTTGTAGGCCTCCAGTTACGCATACAAAATGAGGATCTGATCATAAGGTCAGTTCTGAGATGTGAAGATTATGTGCATTCCGTTAATTCCAATAATAGAAAAATTAGTTGTGCAAAAAATGTACTTTGAAAATAAAATAATAGAATCCGTTTGATCCTGACGGACCTGACTGCTATCAGATTGATACTAAGCCATGTTAGTCATTGTAGTAATACAAGGCAGACGGCTCAGTAACACGTAGTCAACCTAACTTATGGACGGGGATAACCTCGGGAAACTGAGAATAATACCCGATAGGTCATGATGCCTGGAATGGTTTATGACTCAAATGAATGTCGCCGTAGGATGGGACTGCGAGCTATCAGCTTGTTGGTGAGGTAATGGCCCACCAAGGCTATAACAGCTACGGGCTCTGAGAGGAGTAGCCCGGAGATGGGTACTGAGACAAGGACCCAGGCCCTATGGGGCGCAGCAGGCGAGAAAACTTTGCAATGCGCGAAAGCTCGACAAGGTTAATCTGAGTGGTTCCTGCTAAAGGAACCTTTTGTTAGTCGTAGAACCACTGATGAATAAGGGGTGGGCAAGTTCTGGTGTCAGCCGCCGCGGTAAAACCAGCACCTCAAGTGGTCAGGATGATTATTGGGCCTAAAGCATCCGTAGCCTGTTCTGTAAGTTTTCGGTTAAATCCATAAGCTCAACTTATGGGCTGCCGAAAATACTGCAGGACTAGGGAGTGGGAGAGGTAGACGGTACTCGGTAGGAAGGGGTAAAATCCTTTGATCTATTGATGACCACCTGTGGCGAAGGCGGTCTACCAGAACACGTTCGACGGTGAGGGATGAAAGCTGGGGGAGCAAACCGGATTAGATACCCGGGTAGTCCCAGCTGTAAACGATGCAAACTCGATGATGCGTTGGCTTGTTGCTAGCGCAGTGTCGCAGGGAAGCCGTTAAGTTTGCCGCCTGGGAAGTACGTACGCAAGTATGAAACTTAAAGGAATTGGCGGGGGAGCACCACAAGGGGTGAAGCCTGCGGTTCAATTGGAGTCAACGCCTGAAACCTTACCCGGAGAGACAGCAGAATGAAGGTCAAGCTGAAGACTTTACCAGACAAGCTGAGAGGTGGTGCATGGCCGTCGCCAGCTCGTGCCGTGAGATGTCCTGTTAAGTCAGGTAACGAGCGAGATCCCTGCCTCTAGTTGCCACTATTACACCCTGGTGTAGTAGGGCGAATTAGGGGGACCGCCGCAGTTAATGCGGAGGAAGGAAGGGGCCACGGCAGGTCAGTATGCCCCGAAACTCTGGGGCCACACGCGGGCTGCAATGGTAACGACAATGAGTTCCAAAATCGAAAGATAGAGGTAATCCCTAAACGTTACCACAGTTATGATTGAGGGCTGCAACTCGCCCTCATGAATATGGAATCCCTAGTAACCGCGTGTCATTATCGCGCAGTGAATACGTCCCTGCTCCTTGCACACACCGCCCGTCGTTTCATTGAAGTTTGCCTTTAGCGAGGTGATGTCTAATTGGCATTATCGAACTTGGGGTAAGTGACAAGGGAAAAGTCGTAACAAGGTGACCGTAGGGGAACCTGCGGTCGGATCACCTCCTTAGAAAGAATTACGGAAAGCACATAATCTTTGCATCACCATCGATGCATTACATCATGAAAGTGATGTAAGAAGGATGTAGCGGACAACGCACACGTTCCGCAATGATCGTCATGCATATGTCTTGTGTAAATTGTGGCCGTAATTGCCGGTGTAAAGACGGTAATAGAGGGATTGCTAGGTTTGAGTAGAGATGAAGGACGTGGCAAGCTGCGATAAGCCCGGGGTAAGCGCACGCGACTTATGATCCCGGGATGTCCGAATGAGAATCTTATGTTTACATACTCCGTTACATAGGTGGCGGAGGTCGAACCGTCGGAATTGAAGCATCTTAGTACGACGTGGAAGAGAAATCAATAGAGATTACCCAAGTAGTGGCGAACGAAAAGGTAACAGCCCAAACTGAATCTGTTATGGTAACTTAACAGAGATGTGGTGTATACGGACTCATATAATGATCCTAGAACGTAGTTGAAATAATCTGGAACGTTTTGGCATAGAGGGTGATACCCCCGTAGACGAAACGGTATAGGATCAGTTGAGTACCAGAGTAGATGTCCTTGGTAGTGGGCATCGAATATTAGGAGAAAGTAGCTTCTAAGGCTAAATATAACTCAAAACCGATAGTGCACTAGTACCGTGAGGGAAAGCTGAAAAGTACCCCGGAAGGGGGGTGAAAAGTGCATGAAATCTATTACTTACAGACGTGCATAGCATGAAAGGTGATTTTTCCTTATTGGAGGTTCTAGCAATAGAGCTAAAGATTTGGAGCTCAAATCGTCAGTGTTATGCGTTCCGTCTCGAAACACGGGCCAAGGAGCTGACTGTCATGGCAAGACTAAACCAGACAAGGTGGAGTCGAAGGGAAACCGAGTTCTCGCAACATTAGTGAGGAGAAGCGTGTGAAAGTGCGTTGAGTCATGGCGGCCAGGCTAGAAGCCAGTCGATCTAATCCTGAGCAAGCTGAAGGCGGGCGAAAGCCCGCTGGAGGGCTGAAGCAGTTCTGACGTGCAAATCGTTTGTGTGACTTGGGATTAGGGGTCAAAAACCAATCTAGACTGGCGATTGCTAGTTCCAACCGAAGCGTCTCGTAGGGCGTCCTTAGTGGAGATAGCGTTTCCTGTAGAGCACTGATAAGGAAGTATGGGGAAGAAATTCCTCGCTTCCCATTCAAACTCCGAAGGGATATGCATTGAAGAAGCTAGGAGACGGGTTCGTGTGACGTAAGGTTCACGACCGAGAGGGGTTTAACCCAGACCGAAGTTAAGGTCCCCAAATTTTTGCTAAGTGTCAAGCTAAAGTGTGTGTTCGCGCCAAGACAGCAGGGAGGTAAGCTCAGAAGCAGCTATCCTTTAAAAAGTGTGTAACAACTTACCTGCCGAGCGTGGGCGCCACAAAAACGGACGGGGCTAAAGCAAAGTACCGATACTTTGGATACATGCCAAGGGGCATGTCATGGTAGGTTGGCGTAGTGATTGGGTCGAAGCAGGGCGGTGACGTCCTGTGGACCATTTTCTATTGCAGATCTTGGCGGCAGTAACAGCATAGTAGAGTGAGAACCTCTACCACCGCAAGCGCAAGGGTTTCCAGGCAATGCGTTATCAGCCTGGAGTTAGTCGATCCTAAGGATTACCTCAACAGAGTAATTCGAAAGGGAAACTGGTTAATATTCCAGTACCTTGCAAGTTGCGTTATTATCTATATGGACCGCTTCCGGATAGGGAGAGCATAACCATCGTTGTGTTTAAGCGTTATAGGGATGGGGAGTGTCGTAATGACGAGAACCATCTCGAGGCGTTAATGGCTCTGCGTTAGCAGAGTTCTCTTGATTCCAGGGGACCTTGAAAATCTGTGTAGAAAGTGACTTGCAAGTTCGTACCGAGAACCGACACAGGTGCGCTGGCTTAGAAAGCTAAGGTGCTACGGGTATACCGTATGGTGAGGGAATTCGGCAAATTAGTCCTGTAGCTTAGGTATAAGGGATGCCTGCACACTTCATGAGGAATGGGGTGAGCAGGTTGCAATGACAAGGGGGTTTCGACTGTTTAATAAAAACACAGGCGACTGCTAGTCCGAAAGGATTTGTATAGTCGCTGAATCCTGGCCGGTGCGGGTACCTAAAACTTGGGTTCAACCGAGCTAAGGGCCCGTTAACGCCGGGAGTAACTCTGACTCTCTTAAGGTAGCCAAATGCCTTGTCGGGTAAGTTCCGACGCGCATGAATGGAACAACGAGAGCCCCACTGTCCCCACCTACAACCCGGTGAAGCCACATAAGGTGGACGAACAGTCCATCATCTTCCATCGGGGAGAGAAGACCCCGTGGAGTTTTACTGCAGCTTGTGCTTGTAGTATAGTAAAGATTACATAGTGTATCTGGGAGCCATGCCTCATTTTCTTTGGGAAATGAGTGAAGCAACGATGTAACACCAGATTATTTTTGCAGTACTACTTACCCGGTGCAGACCGGGGACACGTGCAGGTGGGCAGTTCGGCTGGGGCGGCACCCCCCTGAAAAGATATCAGGGGGGCCCAAAGTTCGGTTCAAACGGGTCAGAAATCCGTTGAAGAGGGCAAAGCCAAAAACCGGACTGACTGGATTTCCAAACGCACGGAATTCAGAGACGAAAGTCGGGCTTAGCGATCCTTCGTGTGCCCACTATTGGGGCCCGAAGGTGACAGAAAAATTACCCCAGGGATAACAGGCTCGTCGCGGGCGAGAGCTCCTATCGACCCCGCGGTTTGGTACCTCGATGTCGGCTTTTCCTATCCTGGTCCTGCAGCAGGGGCCAAGGGTGAGGCTGCTCGCCTATTAAAAGGGAACATGAGCTGGGTTTAGACCGTCGTGAGACAGGTCGGTCTCTGCCTGATGGAAGCGTCGCTGTCTGAGGGGAAGTTGCTCTTAGTACGAGAGGAACAGAGCAGCGTCGCCGCTGGTGTACCGGTTGTCTGATAAGGCAGGCCGGGCAGCTAAGCGATTTAGGTTAAGTGCTGAAAGCATCTAAGCACGAAGCCTATCCTGAGACATGACAGCGTTACATAAAGTTGAAGGTTCGCAGCAGAAGACTGCGTTGATAGAATGGAGGTGTAGATCACAAGCTTCGGCGAGTGGTGAGCCTGCCATTACTAATAGACCAAAACATCGGTACGGCCACAAACATAGAAAGACATATGCATGACGATTCATTTTTGAATCCCTTAGTGTAAACTAGGTATTATTATTTGAAATTAAAAAAAAGAAAATTGGTAGTTACTCAATAATAGATTGTTAAGAAAATTAATTTAAAATTACTAGTCTTACTCTACTCTTTTCACTTTTACTGCGTTTGGGCCTTTTTCTGATTCTCCAATTTCGAATTCAACTTTATCTCCGTCTCTAATTTGACCTTCAACGTTTGTCTTGTGAACAAACAAATCTTTGTCTTCATTTTCGCGTTCGATAAAACCGAAACCTTTGGTTTGATTGAACCATTTTACGGTACCGTTTTCCATCTTAATTTTTTAATATTTTATGTCTATTTATAGATGGTTCTCAGATAATTTTGAACTAATACTAACCAAAAGTTCAAAAAACAACAAATATTTCCATTTTATTAAAAATTCATGAAGGAAAAATTAGTTGATTCATTGAAGAATCTGATTTCGGGGGAGGTTACTGCGGAAAAGGAATTCCTTGATTTTTATTCTCTCGACTCAAGTGCTTATTCAAAAAGGCCCAGATTGATTGTATTTCCCAAATCTACTGATGATGTCAAAAAAACCATCAGATTTGCTAAAAAAAGAAAAATTCCTATTTGTGCACGTGGTGGATCTACTGGACTTGTTGGTAGTTCTCTGACAACAGGTATAATTTTAGATATGAAAAACTTCAACAAAATAAAATTATCTAAAAAACATGTAATTGTTGGAGCTGGGGTTAGTAAAGGTGAATTAGATTTAATTCTGAAACGTAACAAAAAGTTTTTAGGTCCAAATCCTTCTGTTGGTGCTTTCTGTAAAATTGGTGGAATGGTTGCAAATAATTCAAGTGGCTCTAGGTCACTGAAATATGGCAGTGTGATAGATAATTTACTTGAAATAATCCTAGTTGATGGAAATGGCACAGAAATAACCCTTCCAAAAAATAAAACAATATCAAAAAAAATTGCTAAAATTTCTAATGAAACTGATCACCTATATCCTCACGTAACAAAAAATTCTGCAGGTTATAGACTGGACGTTGTAACTGAAAATAACTCTCAGAAAATTATCGCTGGTTCTGAATCTACACTGGGCATAATTGTTCAGGCAAAATTACGAATATTTGATATTCCAAAAAAACGTCAACTAACCGTTGTTGGTTTTAACAGACTAGAGGATGCCCTCTATCTTGTTCCATACATTCTTCGCCTAAATCCCTCGTCTCTTGAATTTGTAGATGAAACCGTAATCAAAAACATCCCTCATAAATTCAAAGATAAACCAAAATGTCTTTTGATGATCGAATTTGATGCAAATGTATCAAAATCACAAAAAAATCTAGACTCCCTTATTCATAAATTCTCTATAATTTTCACTTCTAGTAAAAAAACTGATGTTGAAAAATGGTGGTCATATAGAGATTCAGCATTATTCTTTACTTTAAAAAACATCCCAAAAAATCAGCTTGTTCCTCACGTGATAGAAGATGCAACAGTACCTCCTGAAAATCTAAAATACCTTGTTACTTTTTTGAAAAAAATTACCAAAAAATATCGTCTAAAATTTGTCGTTTATGGTCATGCTGGGAACGGAAATTTGCACATTAGATTAATTTCAAATTCAAAACGAAATCTGAATAAACTACACAAAGAATTCTTTTCATTTGTGATATCTTTAGATGGCACAATTTCTGGCGAACATGGTGATGGTATTGCTCGGACAAAGTATCTCAAATTACAATATTCTCCTCATCTTTTACAAAAATTTCAGTATATCAAGAAACAATTTGACCCTTCTGGAATTTTAAATCCTGGAAACATAATCTAAAGTCAAGCATCTGGGTTATTTTTGATAAATTCTTTCAATGCTATCTTTAGTGCAAGTGTTTCAATTTTTTGTGGTTTTTGACCTGCAAGAAAAAAATCAGTTGAATCTGTGTTTACAAGTATTGAACTTGCGCCATCTTCCATCTCAACTTTTGCAGTTGAACCGTGCTCTAAAATGTCAATAATTTCCATCAAATCTTCATGTCGTAGGTATAATGTTTTTTCATCATCATCTGTGTATAACCATGTAATTCTACAACCTTTCTCGCCTGGTAAATATGGTGCTTCAATCTTGAAATTCTCTGACATGTTTATACAATATTTTTCGACTTGAAAAGTCTATTCAATATTTTCTTCCTAGTCTGTTAATTCTAATCTTTAGTCTTTAAAATGGACAGCGACAATACAAAATAAGTTGGACATACTGCAATTAGCTGAAGAATATTACTACTACACGTTTGTTATTGTCTTTGCTATTGGTCTTTTACAAGGTGCAATACTTGCTCGTGGAATACGACGTAAATTCCCAAAATTAAAGAAATATGCAAAAGGAGTCTCAATTGTAATTTTAATTCTATTCTCAATTAATGCCGCTGGAAACATATCGAAATTTGCTGAACCTCAAAAAGTTGAATTTGCTGAATTTGTCATGCCTGAAACCCCTGAGGCTGCATTTCTTTTACTTATTGATGTACTTGGATTGAATGCTGGAATAATCACAATTTCTGGAATCTTCATATCTATCACACTCATACTATTATTCCGGTTTGCTGAACTAAATCCTCTTTCAAGATATTTTGTATTTACAATTAGTGTGATAGTATTCATTATCGCATTGTTAGGAAGATTCACTGATTATGTCCCGACAACTTTCCAAATAATCCTGTATGTGATGTATCAACTTGGTATGACTTTAGGAATATTTGTTGTAATGAGACGACGTGAAAATGATCCTTTGAAAGATTTTAACTGATTATTTTTCTAAGAATGTTTTTAATCCTGCACATCTATTTCGTATGGTTACTTCTGTAACTCCTGAGGCTTCAGAAATTTCTTTTTGGGTTTTGTTTCCTCCTTCTGAAATACATGCAAGATATAATGCTGCAGCTGCTAATCCTGTAGGATCTTTTCCTGCTACTACTCCAATCTTTTTTGCTTTTCTTAGAATCTCCACTGCTTTTCGTTTTGTTTTTTCTCCTAATCCTGCAACACTTGCAATTCTTGGAATTCCATTAACTGGGTCTGCAACTGGCACCTTCAAATCTAATTCTCTAAATACAAGTCTATAACATCTTGCCACATCTTTTCTTCTAATGTTTATACCATCAGCCACATTATCTAATGTTCTTGGAGTCTCTGTATCTCTACATGCTGCATACACGCATGCTGCAACTAACCCTTGTATTGAACGTCCTTTAACAAGCTTTTTCTCAATGGCCTTACGATAAATATACGCGGCTTTTTCAATTACAGCATCTGTTAAAGATAATTTATCTTTCAATTTATCCATCTCACTTAGCGCCTGCCTCAAATTTTTATCGATAGATGAATGAGCTTGTGATCTACTGTCCCATGTTCGTAATCTGTCAATTGATTGTTTCATTGCAGATGTTAGAGGTTTTCCTGTTGCATCTTTGTTTACTGCACCAATTACTGTAGATAATCCCATATCGTGCATTGTAATTGATGTACCTGTACCTGTTCTACTCTTGTCTACTCCATCATTTGCAAATGATCTCCATTCTGGTCCTGATGCTTCACTACCTTCTGATAATACAATGCCGCATGTCTTGCAGACAATTTCACCTGAATTATCGTCTGAAATTAGCGTGGCTTTGTTACAAGAAGGGCATCTTTGTTCACTAGATGATTTCAACTATACATATTCTACAAATCAACTTAATATCATTTCACAACTAATCTTAAGGTTAATAGTATGTCTCTTCTTCTTATTGATTCTTAATTGTTAGAACAAGCAGCGAAACTCTTTATTCATACCTGAAAATATTTTCAGTATGGTAACAAAGAAGCCAAAAGTTGTCGGCGTTGAAGTCCTCAAAAAAAATGGATTAGATGTTGATAAACTAGTGAAACTTCTCATCACAAATGCATCTGTGGAATTTACTGCTTACTATTACTTCACAAACCTCAGAATGCATGCTACAGGTATGGAGGGAGAAGGAATCAAGGGGATAATTGAAGATGCTCGCCTTGAAGATCTTAGTCACTTTGAATCCTGTATTGAGAGAATTTTCCAATTAGGAGGAAGTCTTCCAAATGATGCACAAGCATTCATCAAAATGTCTGGCTGTGAATTTTTACAATTACCAAAAAATCCAACAGACATCAAAGGAATACTAGAAAAATGTCTTAAAGCAGAACAAGGTGCAATTGTAAACTGGGATAAAGTTTGTAAAATGACTCACGGCAAAGATCCTGCAACTTATGAGATTGCAAAAGACATCTTGATGGAAGAAATTGAACATGAAAGTTGGTTCTTAGAGTTGTTGTATGGCAGACCTTCTGGTCACATGCGACGTAAATTCTCGGGAGAACGTCCTCACACTCAAAAACACTCTAGAGCACTCGGTTAATCGTTTTTCAAAACTATTGAACCTGTGTTTATTTTTTTATCTACATCTAAAATACAATATGCATACTGAGTGCTTTTCATACTAGGATACATTATGCTATTTGGATCACTACTATGTTTTAGACCTATTCCATGACCTAACTCATGTGTCATAATATATTCAACTGTGTCAACATGAAATAGTTGGAAATTTCCATCACAACCATATCCTCCTAACGCTACTTCTACAATCCCTTTACCAATATTTGCATGTCCCAAAACACCTTCTCCCAAATCTCGTACTACCCATGTGACCCATAGATTTGCATCTGCCTTCATCTTGGTTGTTACAAAATGTATCTTAACCTCTTTTCCATCACTTGCATTAAATTCAGTCTCTTCCCACATCTTGAAAGAGTCTACCAATGTACTGACATGATCTAATGGCAATCCTACTGGTTGCTCATTGACATAAATCTTGTATTCTAAATGATAGACATTGTCAACAAGAACATATTCTGGATTTGGAAATCCTTGGTTGCCAATTTCAACTTGTTGGTCATAGTTCCATTTCTCATAATCTCTAAGAAATTTCTTAATCACATCATTGCTTGGATTTGGGTATTCAACGTATCTCTTATCCTGATTTACCGTTTTCTCTATTCTATCTAAATATCTGGCAAATTCCCATTCATTTCTATCTTGAATTTCTTGTGTCTCTTCAGTTAATTTCTGACTATCTGGTAAGTCAATAACTAGTAATCCGTTATCTATTAAAAAATTAATTCCTTTCAAAAACTCTTCATCTGGTATCTTATCTGTAGCCCACCATCCGGCAGTATTTTTTATCCACATTGGAACTGTCTCAGGAATATTTAATGTAAAAACTTCTGGCTTTTTAACTTCATTATATGGATATTTTTTTACTGTATTAGTTGCAAACTCATAATAATTTTTTACAATATGATTCTCAGGTTGTAATTCATATGCTTGTTCAAAATATACTAATGCTTGTTTATACTCTCCATAATTTCCAAATCCCACACCTAATCCAACTAATGCTGTAATATTTTGAGGATCTTGCTGATTAACTTTGTAAAATTCTAATATTGAACTCTTATGTCTCTCCAGATTGCTTAATGCAATTCCTTTCATTAGTAATGTCTTCTTGTTCGTAGGTGAAATATCTAAAATTTCATCATAAATCTCAATTGCTTGTTGATATTCTCCTAACATAAAATGGTCATTTGCTTTTTTGTACATGATTGGCAATTCTTTACTCTCTTGAGCAAACCCTGTGGTTAATGTAGGTGAAAAAAGTAGCATGATGCTAAATGTTAGCACGCAAATTACTTTCTGAGATTCTCGCATATCATTTTCAAATTTTTTTCAAAATTAAATGATTCTACAAATATGGTCTTCTGGCATATTATTCTAAGACTACATCTCCGACAAAAATCTTCTTTATGCCTTTACTTGTTTTTAATTTCAGTGCTCCATCATTATCAATACCTTGAGTCACTCCTGAAATTTTTCCATCAGATGTATTGATAGAAATTTTCTTACCAATTTTATCTGCTCTTTTTGTCCACTCTTTAACAATTCTTGTTTTTTCACCTTTGTTTAATTGGATTAATGTTTTTTCAAATTGCACAAGAAATTCTCTTAGTAAAATTTTAGGTGGGGTACTGTCATTCTTTTTCCTAAGTGAATTAACACCATAGAAATTTGCACTCTTTGATAATCTTTTTTCAATTTTTTTTACATCTATGTCGAAATTAATTCCTATTCCTAAAATTAGATAATCTATGTTATTTGCCTGAAATGACGCATCTACTAACATACCTGCAACTTTTTTTCCATCCAATGTTATGTCATTTGGCCATTTAACTGAAACATCTATGCCCAATGCAGTCTTAATTGCTTTTGATAATGCTACTGCTCCTGCAATTGGTACAAGTGTGGATGTTGAAACGTCAAATTTAGGATGAACGATTAATGAAAACCATATCCCTCCTCTAGGTGACGTCCATTTTCTATCCAATCTACCTTTCCCTGCCGTCTGTTTCTCTGCAATTACTATAGTGCCATTTTCTTTTTCGTCTAATGCTATTTGCTGAGCAAAATTTTGTGTAGAATCAATCTCTTCAAAATAATAAACTCTCTTTCCAATAGTTTCTGTTTTCAAATCTTTTGTTATTTCCCAGGGAAGTAATTTTTCAGTTTCATTGATTAATCTATAACCCAATTTTTGTTTTGATTCGATTTTGTATCCTAAGGATTGTATTTTTTTGATATGTTTCCAAACTGCAACTCTGCTAATTTTTAGTACATCACTAAGATCTTCACCTGATAGATATTCTGAATCATGTGTCTGGAAAAATGATAACACCTTCACTAATCCAATGTTGTCAAACGAAGTGTATGACATTAGAAGCCTATGTCGATGTCGTATCCGCCATCATCACCCATGTCGGAATCATTCATATCTTCTGAACCATCGTCCATCCCTTGCATATCTTCTGCTGGAATGAAGCTTCCCATACTTGCCCCAATCATACTAAACATCATACTAAACATCATCACATCAATAATTCCAAACATCATCATTGTTGGCAAAAATGATTTATCTTCTTTGAGTTTCTGTTCCAACTCTTGCTTATTTCCTGACTTGTATGTATTTTCCAAATTATTCCATTTGTCTTGTAGATTCTTTAACTGTCGCTCAAATTCTCTATATCCTTCTTCTGTTGGTTTGATATCGATTTTTGTACCAAGCCATCCTTTTTTTTCTTCGACTCTTATCAATCCTGAACTTTCTAGCTTTTGCAAAATTAATTCCAATTCTTTTGGTTCAATTTTTGCTTCTTGAGAAATCTTATTGAATTTGGAGTGACCTCTACTAATCATACCAAGAACAACTGTTTCTTTATTTTCTTCATCCATGATACTAAATCCTATAATTTCTTTTAAAATATTGCCTAAAAATGTAATTGAATTTTATATTATGACAACATAGCACTTCTGTGAGTAATACCAAGATTATCCCCATTTTTCCACTCGATCTAGTCTTATTTCCAAATCAGGATCTACCTCTTAGGATATTTGAACCACGATACAAACAGATGGTTGATGATTGCATGGTTGGAGAAAAAGAGTTTGGTATATGTCTTGGTCATGAAAGTGCAACTATCTCAAACTGGCAAGCACCTTATGATATTGGAACAATTGCCAAAATAATTGACTGTAAGGATGTAGATTCTACAAGTGGTCATCTCTTTTTAAATGTTCGAGGTCGAAGAAAATTCCGGGTCATACGTCTAATTCCTCCCTCTCTTGAAAAATCTGAAAATTATGACCCTTTCACAATTCATGGAATAAGAAGTGTTGAACAATCACATCATGATATTGGTGTTGAAAAAAAGATGTACATTCAAGCCGAGGTTGAAATGATGTCTGACATTGAAGATTCAATTTCATTAGTTGATTGGGAAAATCTTGTTGAAAAATGGAAACAAAAAATTAAGAAAACATCTGGAAATAATGATCTTACATCTCACCAACTTGATCATGTCTTAGAACAATACTATCTAAAAACTGAAACTCCTACCATGGAATATGTTCATTCATTATGCGCTCTAGCCTCCGAAACTCCTTTAGATCTACAACCCATCCTAGAATGTACCAGTATAGATCAACTACTTGAAAAATCCGCAAAACTCTTAGAATCTGATATAAACTCTGAGTAATTTCAAACCTAAAGTTCATAAACGATGAAAAACTATGAGCTAAAATTCGGAAACACATCATGGAAAAATTTGGAACGTTAGAATTTGTATTGGATCGTTATTCTGGCACCTGGTGCTGGAAAATCTCAGGAAATCGTGCTGTAAATATGGTTTCCAAATTAATCCCGCGTGGGTGGTATGGAGATAAACCCAATGAAGTTATTGTCTCAGACAATGATGAAAACACCAAAAAATTAAAAATGATTGATGATCGTTACACTTTTGAAATATTATCAAAATCCGTTTGGAAAAGAAAAATTGCCCCTCTTACAATTAAGAAAACTAAAGTACCACAAATTGAAAAATTACAACAAGCTATTCCCAGCAAACAATTCAAAGGTAATTTGTTAGATTTCCAAAGAGAGGGTTTAGATTTTTTAATCAAATCAAGTGGAAATGCATTACTTGCTGATGAAATGGGTCTTGGAAAGACTGTCCAGACGTTGGCATACATTTCAAAAGAAAAGAATTCTTTCCCTGCACTAATTGTGGCACCACTTGTAACTTTAACTAACTGGCAACGAGAGATTGAAAAATTCCTAAAGAAAAAAGGAAAAAATGGAAAGATAATTGAGAATGAAGTTCCATCTAGTACGATGATTCGAAATGGAAAACAAGCAGATATTGGTGAATATGATTTTTACATAATTAATTATGAATTATTACACAAACGATTGCCTGATTTACTTAAACTTGGAATCCGTTCAGTTGTTTGTGATGAGGTACAACACCTTAGATCAAAAACCACACAAAAATATGCTGCTGTGAAAGAACTAGCTGCACTTGAAAGTGTAAAATATAGGGTTGGGCTGTCTGGAACTCCGATTTATAATCGTGGTTCTGAGATTTGGCCGATTGTTGACATCTTAAAACCTGGCCTTCTTGGAAGCTTCAAAGAATTTTGCGAGTATTTTTGTTATGTTAATGAAAAAGGTAAGGCAATTGTTCTTGAAAATAAACGTGATACATTACGTAATCAACTTACAAAACATGTTATGCTAAGAAGAAAAAAATCTGATGTGCTAAAAGAACTAAAAGATAAAGTACGATATACTGAAATGATTAATTCAGATGAAAAATTCTATAAATCTGAATTAAATAAAATTTGGAAGAAACTTGAAGAAGAACAAAAATATGCTGAATCTGCATTTGATAAATCCGCATCATACCATCGTGCAATAGAGAGTGAACGACAAGCTGCTGGTCATGCAAAACTAAAACATGTTACCGAATTTGTGAATAATATTATGGAGATTGAGGAAAGTGTAGTTGTATTTTGTCATCATAAGGCAATGCATACATTATTACACAGCAGTCTATCTCAGTATGAACCTGCATCGATAATTGGAGGTCAAACAGATGTTGTAAGGCAAAGGGAAATAGATAGATTCCAAAAAGGTCACACAAAACTAATGATAGCTGGTCTTAGAGCTGGCAATGTGGGAATTAATCTAACTAATGCAAAATATGTTATATTCGCTGAATTGGATTGGAGTCCTGCAATCCATCGTCAGGCTGAGGATCGATTACATAGAATTGGTCAGAAAAATACCGTTTTTGCATATTATCTAGTTGGAAAATGCACACTTGATGAACATGTCGGAGAAATTCTTACTGATAAAGAATTTGAAATAGATTCAATATTGGATAAGCAAGGTGAATCATTTGAAAATAAAGAAAAGGCAAAAATGATCCTGGCTCAAATTCATGACACACTTGGAACCAAACTATAATCCGAATATTTTTTAGTATAGGATATCTTGGTTGTTCATGGATTTTATGTTAGAGGAAGAAATGATTGATCTTCTTACATATTGTCTACAAAATCCTGACTCTTCTGAAATAGAATCGAAAAAATCTAGACTCAAAGATATCGGTAAAGAGATATTCAATGATGGTGGGGTCGATGCTATGGAAAATTTCTTTTTTGTCGTAGAAAACCGAATTGAGGGTGAAATTGAAAAATCTCCTAAACCTTTTCGTTCATTATGGAATGGCATTTCTGATGAGTGGAACTATCCCTAGAAAAATTTCCTAAAAAAGATATTTTGATGTTCAGTTATGCTTTTCCAATCCTGAACATCGATATGCCGCATGTTGGGCATGTACCTTTTGTTGCTGGTTTGCCATTTTTCATGGTTACAGCTTGGGTACCATTCATTTCTCTTTTGTCTCTGCATTTTACGCAGTAACCTATTACCATGTACTTTCAACTGATCTCTCTTATTAGCAAAAACCTGTTAATTTTTTTCAACACTTTTGGTTATTTTCAGGTGTGATTTTGGAGAGTTTTTTAGCACAAATAGAATAGTTTACGTTATATTTTATCTAATGTTGAAATGACATATGAAAAATGCCTATCTTTTTGTATTATTTTTTATTGTACTTTTTCCTATTTCTAATGTATTTGCCGAAGAATTAACTCTGAATATCGATAATACACTCTATGAAAAATCTGACTTCATTTCTGTATGGGGGACAAGTAATTTTGATTCTGTTTTCATTTCAATAAAGGATCCTGATGGAAATAATGTTTGGAATGAAAGCCTAAAACCTGATGATGAAAATAAATTTTCTACATTAATCATAGCGGGTATTGGAGGCTGGCAAATTAGTGGGAATTATCTTATCATTGTTGAATCTGGCGATGATGTCTCTAACGCAAAATTTTTCTATGATTCTGGTGCTCAAGTAAACCCTCCTTCAGCAGTATCTGATTATTATGTAAGTCCTGAAGATCTATACCTGACATTCACTATTGCAGTAATAATTGTAGCAGGAATTTTCATTTATCTGGCAAGACACATCATTTTACGAAAGAAAACAAGTTATGATGATGTAAAGTTAGACTCAAAAAAAGATCGTGATTATGAAAAATATCATTCTGAGTGGTCTGAAGAAGAAATCTTTGGTTCTAGAAAACAAAATACTAATGCAAAAGAATTTCGTGAAATGTATAATGATAAATCACTACCAAATTATTATTTGATATTGGGATTAACAAATGATTCTACACAATCTGAAATTAAAAATCAATACAGAAAACTCGCAAAACAATATCATCCTGATAAAAACAAAGATTCCTCAGAAGAAAAAATGACTCAAATCAATAAAGCATATGAAGTCTTATCTGATAAAAAACTAAAACAAGAATATGATAAATTTTGTAAATTATTATGATTCTATTGTTACATTCTTGAGTGTAAGATAAAGAATCACCTTTGATGCATTCTGCATACTATTTGTTAGATTGGTAATTAGACAAATTTCTTTACTACTATCCATTTTTGCCTTTAATTCAATATCTAGAAAATCTTTGTTTGGCCCAAGCATTGCTTTTGAAAGGTGTTTCGACACTTTTGTATCTAGTATAGTTGCTTGTACTTTCAGCTCTTTCATTTCTGCAAAATACACTCCTCCTCTGGTTGTTGGCTCTGTTATTGGGTTATCGGTTTGAAAAACATCCATTTCATTTATCTCGAATATGTTATCTTCGATTATCATCTTGAAATTTGATCTATTTTCTTGTATTATCTTCTGTAATTCTGTTTCATTCATCTACCATATTTTTAAAATTAAAAAATATATGTCAATACTGTGTCAAATATACATGGCTGAATCAATAACAAAAGACCAACTAAAAGAACAACAAGACCACTTTGTTATCATTGATGTTAGAGAGCCCGATGAGGTTGCAAACGGTGCAATTGATAATTCACAAAATATGCCTCTAGGACTTGCTATCAGAAATGCAAAAAAAGGACAAATTGATGACCTAAAAGATAAGAAAATCTGTGTTTACTGTGCATCAGGCTATCGTGGAAATATTGCAGCAGATGAATTAGTAAAAGCTGGGTTTTCTGCAGTAAATCTTGAAGGTGGCTACATGGCTTGGACTCAATAATTTGAGTTCTAATACCATTAGAAAAGCAAAGAATCTTGTTGAAAATGGCGGTGTTGTAAAAATTGAAGATGATCTATTCCAAGTTAAATCTTCAAGCGATCCGTCAAAATCCTATTTTGTAACACATGACTCATGTGAGTGCCCCGGCTTCAAAAATTTCTATAAATTTCATCATGGTAAGGGATTGAAAGCAAATTGTTCTCATCTAGAAGCAATTCGTATATTCTTAAAAGAAAAATAAATAAAAAATACAGATCCAATCAATCAGACTGTTTATATACACATATTCGGTTGTTATACCAGTGATTAACTCAAAACACACACTGACAATTTTGGCAAGCTTCATGCTAGTTGCAGCAATGCCTATGGCATTTGCTGGACACGGTGACGAAGGTTTGTCAATTGAAGCAGATGCAGTTGAGGGTTCAACAACAATCACCATCACAGGTCATGCTACATCAAGTAACGTTCCTGTAACAATCATGGTACTTGCACCAAATGGAAACGTAGTTTCTATTGATCAAATTAACCCTGATTCTGATGGTTCATTCACTTCAACAATCGGAGTTGGCGGTCCAATGTGGAAACAAGATGGCGTTTATTCCATTAGCGCACAACAAGGTTCTGCCTCAATGAACAAATCAACTGTTGAAGTAGAGATTGCTGACGGAGCAGTTGTTCCAGAATTCGGCACAATTGCATCATTGGTACTTGTTGTTGCAATTTCTTCAATCATAGTACTATCTGCAAAAGGCAGACTTAGCTTCACACCCCGAATCTAACTGTCCACTTTTCTTATTTTCTATTTTTCTTGAATCGACTTACAATAATTGTTAAACTTCTTAAGAAGCAAAATTCTCTGAAACTTGTAGTTGGATGTTGAAAAATTTCAAGATGATGTTTATTCAATAACTGAACTCTTGTCTGAGCATTTGCCTCCTGAACTGGTTCCAAAACTGAATTTTGTAAGGCAAACTCTAATTGAATATTACAAAAAAAATCTCGTAAAGATCAATCATTCTGTTCTTGAATTAATATGTGCAGCAGAACTAATCTCACATGGATTCTCCGTTGATGTTGAAAAATCAATATCTGGTGTATTGGTATGTGATTTATTTGGAAAAAAAGGTGATAATATGACCATAATTGAAATTGAGACTGGTTTTACTCCTCCCGAACATGCGTTAGATACCGTTGATTACTATGCAGCTAGAATTGTGAGTAAAATTGCAAGATACAGTAAACATTGTGGAAAATTCTCCCTTGCTACGCCAGTCGTAAATATTCTTCCTATATCTGAAATTTTCTTACTTCATCCCAATTCACGAAAATCCGAAGATGTTGAAAAATTAAAAAAACTCTGTGACCGATTCTACAAAAACCCCCAGATCAAACTAGATGATATAAAAAACGCACAAATCCATTCTGTATATCTAATCAATACTGACAAAGGATTTGCAAAAGAGATGGATCCTGAATCATATATCCAAATGACAAAACAGTTGATTGAACAAAGTGAAATTGATCTTTGATTTTACAAATTTGATCTTTTAATCTGTAATTTTCTCATAAGGTTTAATACCCGTCTACCTTGGATTATCGCCATATGACTAAATACAAGTCCACCTCAGAAGTCATGAAAATTATCAGTGACAAAGATAAGATCAGGAACTTTGGCGTCATTGCTCATGTAGATCATGGAAAAACAACAATGAGTGATAGTCTTTTGGCCCACTCTGGAATTATCTCTCCATCTTCTGCAGGTAATGCCCTGGCAATGGACTCTATGAAGGCTGAACAGGAAAGAGGTATTACTATTGTTCAGGCTAATGTCACATTACACTATCAAGAAGATGACAATGATTATGTCATCAATATGATTGATACTCCAGGTCACGTAGATTTTTCTGGACGTGTAATCAGAAGTCTTAGAGCAATTGACGGTGCTGTTGTAGTATGTGATGCTGTAGAAGGAATTATGACTCAAACTGAGACAGTAACTAGAATGTCTCTTGAAGAGAGAGTAAGACCTGTTTTGTATATCAATAAAATTGATCGATTAATCAAAGAACTAAGATTAACTCCTGAAAAAATGCAAGAAACCCTTGCAAGTGTTGTTGCAAACTTTAATGAACTAATTGACACGTATGCTGAAGAAGAATACAAAGAAAAATGGAAGGTATCAATTCAAGATGGCAGTGTAACATTTGGTTCTGCAAAAGATAGATGGGCAATTAATGTAGATATTATGAAGAAGAAAGGTGTCACTTTCAAAGATGTAATTGATGCATATTCTGATTCTGGTAAAGTTGAAGATCTGGTAGAAAAAGCACCTCTTGCTGAGGCTGTATTGGGTATGGTTGTAAAACATCATCCTCCTCCACACACTGCACAAAAGTATAGAATTCCGAAAATCTGGAAAGGTGATCTTGAGTCAGACCTAGGTAAATCAATTCTCAACTGTGACGATAACGGACCGACGGTAATGATGATTGTAAACATGACAATTGATCCTGCTGCAGGCCCTGTGGCAATTGGAAGACTATTCTCAGGAAAAATAAAAGATGGTCAAACAATTAACATTATAGATTCTAACCGAGAAGGACGTGTTCAATCTGTAAACTTTTTCATGTCAAATGTAAGAGAACAGGTAGGTGAACTATCTGCTGGAAACATTCCTGCATTACTTGGTTTAACAGAAGCACGTGCTGGCCAAACAGTATCTACAAACAAAGATTGTGATGTCTTTGAAGCATCAAAATATGTTTCAGAACCTGTTGTTCAGATGGCAATTGAACCAAAACATCCTAAAGACTTGCCAAAACTTGTTGAAGTTTTGAGAAAACTTACCATTGAAGACCCAAACCTTGTAATCAAAATTGATGAAGAAAGCGGTGAGACAATTATGGCTGGAATGGGCGTACTCCATCTTGATGTGGCAGTAAACCTAATCAAAGATGCAAAAGTAGAGATTGTAACTTCTGAACCATTAATCAACTATCGAGAAACAATCAATGGTGGCTGTGAGCCTGTTATGGCAAAATCCCCAAATCGCCACAATAAAATTTTCATGAAGGTCGAACCTTTAGAACCTGAAATAGCTGAGATGTGTAGAAATGGTACCCTAAGTGAAATGAAGGATAAAAAAGAAACCTCACAAATATTACGTGATAAAGGTTGGGCACCCGATGTTGCAAAGAAGGTCATGAAATTTGATTCACGTGGAAATATTATGATTAACGGAACAAAAGGTGTTCAGTTTGTAGATGAGTCTACTGATTCATTACTTTCAGGATTTGATGAAGTAATGAGTGAAGGCGGTCTTACAAAAGAGCAGGTAAGAAACTGCAAATTCACATTCACTCACTTTGTTCCTCACGAGGATACTGCTCACAGAGGGTTATCTCAAATTGGCCCTGCATCAAGACGTGCATGTCTTGCAGCATTCTTGTCTGCAGAACCTGTTTTGTTAGAACCAATGCTTGCAATTGAGGTTCGTGTCCCAACTGATCTCATAGGAAACGTTTCTTCTGTATTACAAGGAAAACGTGGTAAGGTCTTAGACATGCAACAAAAAGGTGCAACAAGTATTGTAATTGGTGAAGTTCCTGCAGTTGAAACATTTGATATTTCTGAAAAGATGAGAGGTCAGACTGCTGGTAAAGCAATGTGGAATACACACTTCAAGGCATGGACTCCTGTTCCAAAATCAATTGCTGCAACCTTAACAGAAGATATTCGAAAGAGAAAAGGATTAAGTCCATCTCCTCCAGAAGCAACTGAATTTATCGACAGAGACTAATGGTTAAAATCGAAACCTTTGATGGAATTACATTCTGGAAAAAATCTTATGCACATCAACGTGGTAAATTACTAAAACGTGTTCAAGTACCTGATGATCAAATCAAAATTTTGGTAAACAAACCATACATGGAATTACCTGCTCCACTTCGCTATGAAATTGAGACAAGTGGAATTAAAAAAAGTGAACTTGGTTAGTTCTATCTCACTAACCTACTAGGCTTTTTTCATTTTTGGATCTGACAATGATGCAATTTTTGCATCCTTTAGTTTCTTGCAAAGATTTCGAATTGTGACACTACTAATGTCTGCTGCTTTAGAAACTTGGGTTTGGGATACTTTTTCTTCATTTAAAACTGCAGCCAAGTATACCACAGTTGCAGCCATTGCCACTGGATTCTTTCCACTTGTTATCATCAACTCTTCAGCCTTTATCAAGAATTTTATTGCATCCCGTTTTGTTTTCTCAGTTGCACCAACATCTGTTGTAATTCTTGTAATGAAGCTTACCGGATTGTATGTCTCAAGTGTCAAATCGAGATCTTTTACTAGCATTCTGTAGATTCTATGAATTGAAGTTCTTCGTAGATTTGTTGCGTTAGCAATATCTTGTATGGTTCTTGGTGTATTTGTGAATCTGCATGCAGCGTAAACACATGCGCTTAGAATCACTGGAATACTTCTGCCTCTTCCAATTTTTTTTGCCAAAGTTTTTCTGTATATGTATGCAGTTTGTTCAACTGCTGCATCAGAAAGTGACAACTTTGCTTTCAAGCCTTCTAATAGAGTGAAAGCTTTTTGCATATTTCTATGTCCTGGCATTGCCTTACTATTCTTGTCCCACATCCGTAGTCGGTAAAACGTTCTTTTCATCTCACCGCTGAGATTTTTACCTGTTGCATCTTTATCTGATTGTTGGATTACTGTAGATAATCCCATGTCGTTGAAAGCAAGAGTGGATTTTCTTCCGGTTCTTGATTTTGACATGTAACCTTCTCCTGATTGAGCAGATGATTCTGGTCCTAACTCTGCCATATTTTGTGATACAACTTCGCCACATGCTGAGCACATTACTTCTCCTGTGGCACTGTCCGTAACTAAGAGGACATCTTTTTTCTTACCATTCTTACAAATGTGATCGTTGGATTCAGAATCTTTGTTCACTCTTTACTAATGGTGTTTTGAATTTATTAGGAATCGTTTCTAGTGTTAATTTTTTTTCTTTAGCACTATTATTTTTCAGAATTATTCTGATGATGTAAATTGACCATGATAAATGACATTTCCTTTAGAAACTCATATTCTCCGTTTGACCAAGAATACTTGTTTGCATTATCCCAAAATTCATTCCTAGATTTTGATTCAATCTCTTCTACTTGCATAATCAATATCTTGTTTTGATCTATAATACGGAAATTGCCTCTTTTGATAGACAAAAATGCTCAAAAAAATTGATCCCATTATGAGTAAAATGGAATTTACACTACGTTATGGTCAGCTAAATCCACACAGAATCACATTTACCATTATGTCTTGTATAAAAAAGCATGAAAGCCCGATTTGACGGAAAATGTAAGGAATGTGGCGATGATATTCGCAAAGGTAAAGAAATCGCAAAAAATGCAGATGATGTTTGGGTTCACAAACACTGTGTTGAAGAATTGGTAGATTTACCTTAAATCATATATCTACTGTTTTTTTATTTTTAACATGTCCATCAATCCAATAGATCTTCTTCTCTGGACGTTTAGACGAAATGAAACTGACGTTGTGAAACTCTATGATGCATTATCTCCTATCATGGAGGTTTCAACTGGTGGAGATATGCTGAATTTTGGATTTTGGGATGATTCTATATCCAATCCTGTTGATGCTCAAAAACAACTATGTACCTTGATGGGTGATATGGCAGAACTTGATTCTGCACATGTTGTAACTGATGTTGGTAGTGGAATATTGGGTCCTGCAAAAATCTGGGGTTCAAAATACCCTTCTTTAGGAATTTGTTCTGTAAATGTAAATTTCTCACAACTGGCATCAGTTGAATCTGATAATATTTCAAAATTGAATTCTACTGCAAGAATGTTGCCGTTTGCTGATTCTTCATTAGACCGTGTAATTGCATTAGAATCTGCACAGCATTTTAAGCCAATTGATGATTTTTTTTCTGAATCTTATCGTATACTAAAAGATGATGGAATTTTAGCACTTGCAATACCTACTGCGATTGAGGGTACCAATCTGGCAAATCTTGGAATCTTAAAGTTTACCTGGTCTTCAGAACATTATTCTGAAAAACAAATCTATGACGAACTATCAAAAAATAATTTTGAAATAATAGACTCAAAAAATATCGGAGAAAATGTCTATCCTCCTCTTGCAGATTACTATCTTGAAAATCGAACTGAATTACGGGAAAAAATTTTGACACGTTATTCTAAATATGTAGAAAAAATACTCTTTGAATCGATGAAAAAAATGAAAACTTCCTTTGAAAAGGGACTGATCGATTATCAGATACTTAAATGTAAAAAATTAGCACTAGACTCACGCTAGTGCATAACCGTTAAATATCAGAATTGGGTAATTTTATTCATGGGCGCATCATGTAAGGGAATATGTACACAGTACAAAGTAACAAAAGTTCCAAATTCAATGAAGTATCAATATGGACTAAAACGTTGCAGTTGGTGTGAAGTATGGCTTGATACAGAAGACATTAGATGTCCTTGTTGTAAAATGATTCTTAGAACAAAATCAAGAAACAAGAAACGTACTCCAAAGGTAAGTCTACCAATGGCACCAACAACATCCGTCGCTGCATAAAATGAATTCCAAAGATTACACTAAAGAGATTTCAAAAAAATCGCTGAAGAACCCGGTCGTCATAATTGGCGCCGGAGTCGGCGGTTTGTCTACTGCAACACTTCTTGTCAACGACGGATTCCCTGTTTCTATTTATGAAAAATCTGAACATGTAGGTGGTAGAACTGCCTCCATGAAGTTTAGAAATCACATTTTAGATAACGGATTTCACATCATGCCATTTTACAAAAAATCTGCCATATATGAAATTCTCAAAGACGTTAAAATAGAAAATAGGCTCAAACTTGCAATTGTCGATAAAATTGCCTTTTATGATAATGGATTCCATACTTATCCAAAAGGAATTGGTGATATTCTCAAAATGTCATTAATTCCTTTCAAGAGTCGAATTTCTCTTCTCAAAATCCTACTTCCTATGGCATTTACCAGCATGGAAAAAGCAGAAGAATTGGACTCGGTTCCTCTAACCCAGGTTACATCCAAACTTGATTTCCACTCAAAGCAATTTTTTGATGCTGTATGCATGCTTGCTTTTGCTGACTCTCCTGAGCATATATCATTAGGGGAGTTTGCTAGAACCATCATTCGTGCAAATCCATTCAAAGGAGGAACAAGTGAGTTTGCATATCCTGACATGGGTGGTTATGATAGAATTAGTGAAGTTATGGCCAACTATGTAGAAGAACAAGACTCGAAGGTAAATCTTGGACATTCCATCAAAAAGGTGATTGTTCAAAATAAGAAAGTCACTGGAATTGAATTGTCTGATGGAAAAACCGTAGAAACTGACTGTGTAATCATCTCATATCCTGCATACCATGCGATAAATCAGTTATTTGAACCGGGAGTTTTTGATGATGATTTTATCAAAAAAACAAACAGACTAAACAAAACTACTTCTGTGGTGGAGGTTCACTTTGCTTTATCAAAAGCACTCGATGATCGTCAAGTTGTTTTCCCTGTTGGTGATAACTATGTATCAAAAGGAATATTTTTCATCTCAAACATTACTCCCTCTGTTTCTCCTGAAGGCGAGCATCTGATTATTGTCGGTACTCCTGTGAAACCTGAGGAAACAGAAGATCCTCAAAGAATCAAAGACATTGTTTCAAAAATGAAACAAGAGTTATCTGAAATTTACCCTGATTTTGATGAAGCATTATTATGGGATCGTCCTATGGCCTGGAAGCTTGTTGAGGCAGTTGTAAAAGAACCAGGATTAGTTTGGAAGCACAAAATGCCTCATTCTGTACCACATGTTGACGGTTTATTTTTTGTAGGTGACTCTACTGTTAGTTATGGAATTGGAACTGATTCTGCAGCACATAGTGCAGTACTGGCTCATCCCTTAATCAAAAAACATCTTAGCTCATTTTGAATGATTTTTAGCGTAATTGGCAAATTCATCTAACACCTTTTCCATGCTTGACTGAATCTTACTTTTTGCAAACATTCCTAAAATCTTCAATCCTCCTGATAAAACGAAATCAACTTCGATTGTAACTCTAGTCTTTTCTCCTACTTTTTCATACCTTTCATCAAATACGGTTCCTTTTGCTTGCCCATCAAGCATCTTTACTATGTGTCTGTCAGGTTTTTCTACTATGTGTTCTGTAGTAACATCTACTGTCTTTCCTAAGAAGCTCAATGTTTCAAAGATCTTTGTAACGTTACCCTCACTCTCAATTATTTTCAATTCTTTGAAATAATCTGGTAAAACTTCTGTAAATCTTTCATAATCTGTACTGATGGCAAAGAACTTGTCTCTATCAATATCAACTTCTTTTACAAAAGAAAATTTTGGCATACTATAAGTGCAAAATTTATTGAATTAAAGTTCAACTAAATGCCTAAAGTTAGTCACTAGAAACTAAATTAGCACTTGTTTAAATATCATAATCGCAACAAAAATTCAATGAAGGTATTACTCGCGGGATTTGCAAGTGTTTTGCTTTTGACCATGACTATGGCTACAAGCGTAGATGCTGCAAATGTTCCAGATTGGGTAAAAAATAATGCAGGCTGGTGGGCACAAGACCAGATTGACGATGCAGCATTTGTATCTGGAGTTCAATATATGATTGAACAAGGAATCATCAATGTTCCATCAACTACACGAAGCTCTGGTACCTCTGATACCATTCCTAGCTGGGTAAAAAATAACGCAGGCTGGTGGGCAGATGGAACACTAACTGAAAATGATTTTGTAAATGGATTACAATATCTAATTAAAATGGGAATCATGAAAGTTAGTGCAGGTGCTGTAAGTGATGACGGTGCATCCAAATCACAATACCAGGCCGCTCCTAAAGAAGAAACTAAATCACAATCTTCTGGTAATGCAGATCTTGATTCAATGCTAGCTGCATGTGATGATGGTGAAAAAAATGGAAGAGAAATCCGTGATTGTGAAAAAGCAATCAAAGATGAATACAAACTAACAACATACATGAATAATGGTGAGAAATATCAACTTGGTAATGTAGCAATTTATTATGTTGCAGATTGGCAAGAAGAAACTCGCAAAGGTGTAAAACAATACAATAACATTGCATACACTGCAACCGGACAACCTCTCTTAAACTTGCAAATACTAGTTCAAAACACTGGTACTGGAAATGAGACTTTGATGTGTACCAGTCCTTCCATATGTAACTACACTGTATGGGATGGAGGTAAAAAATGGGTCAATTCTGGCTCTGATTTCACATCTGGTAATATTGTACTAAAACCAGGTCAAGCTAAATTTGCAAATATCTTATGGGGACCTGCAATAGGTTATGGTAGTTATGAAAACTTTGAATACGATTCAGGAAAAGATTACTATTTGAGAATTGCCGAACCATTTGGCAAATTAGATCTTCCATTGAATCTTGTAGTTGCACCATAACATCTCTCTCTTTTTATTATGACTTAAAATGACTGATATAATTTGGGGAACAGTAACAAAAATCATCTCAATCAATTCATTTGAAATGAACATATCCCATCAAAAAGACACAAACAACGACAGTTACCAGGATGTAGAAGAAATTCATTTCACTGAAATTGACATTCCAAGCATTCCTGTAGATGAAAATTCACGTAATATTGGTGAAATTGAACAAAACCTCAAAGACAAATTCATCAAATGTGAAATTTCAGGAAGAAATTCTGAAAATAGGCTAGTATGTTCAGTATCTCATTCTGGTGCAGGCGGCTATTAATGTCGATTTTACTTTCTCAGCACAAAAATTCTCAAATCAATGATCTCATTTCTGGAAATATCTCTGCAATTGAAATATCTAATGTCTTGTCAAAATCTGCATGTGCATTATTATGTGAAAAAATCACCAAAAGAAATTCTATCTCTTCTGGCCCTGGTTTAACAGCAAAAATTGGAACCTCCCTTAGTTCACACATCTATGACAAAGCAAGTTATTTCTCAAATGCCCATAACACAAACCAATTTATTCAAAAACTGTTCTCAAACACCTTATCTCCAATAGATAAAATTCATCAAATTTTAGAACAATTATTTCAGAAGAAAATATCTACTGCTACTGAAAATGGCATGAAGTATTCTGATTGTATCATTCGTATTCATAAAAATGGTGATTCTGTACATATTCACCGGGATAATTGTAATTTTGAAATGCCTGAATATACTGTAAGCAAGTATAGAAATCAATTGTCTGCAATCCTCTATTTACAACCTCCTCAAAGTGGAGGTGAATTGAAAATATACAATAAACAATGGTCTAAAACTGATGAATCTCTACGTCAGCCTGATTTTGGTTACTCTTGTAATGTTGTTGATGGAATTGATTACACTAAGATATCTCCTACTGTTGGAAATCTTGTGTTACTAAATCCAAGTTTCTATCATAAAATAGAGTCTGTTCGTGGTAAAAAACACAGAATTAGCATTGGCTTTTTCTTTGCAGAGTCATCTGAAAATAATCTATGTTGCTGGAGTTAACTATTTTACAAAAATTTCTATTGTATCAAATTTACCTTGATTATTAGCAACTTCATAAAATATTGCATCAGATTCTATTTCTATCCATTCTGATTTTCCACTTAATGGAATATAATCTTGAACATACACTCCTGAAGGTCCTGAAATTCTAACTAGTATTTCCTCATCAGTGACTCCCATTACAGGAAAGGGAACCTTAATTTTCTTTTTATCGACTTCTGCGTGAATGTTCACTTTGTATTCATTTTCATGAAATGTTGCTTTTCCCTCAAAATGATCATCATTGAGGTTAAGAAATTTCACTCTTAGTTTGAATGGTATTTTTAACTCCATAACAAAAATGCGAAATTCAGACTATTTAACAAACGCAAAAAAATTAACAGTTAGCACTAGTTTTTCATGCCTGATAATTGGCACTATGGCTGAAAAAATATTCTACGTTAAATGCTCAAATTTCAAGTATAACTCATGTACAAGTTCTTAATTCCTCTAATTGTACTTGCATTGTTTATCCCATCTGATGCTTTTGCACACAAACTAATTCCTACAGATGGTTCTAACATTGATTATGAATCTGCATTGGAAATTCCTGACCCTGTAATCTCATGGGCAATGTATGAAAAACTAGAAGCCCAACCCTTGTATTACAAATTTGAAGCTGAAAAAGGAGATAGATTATTCAGTAGTATTGTTATTCCAAAACTTGAACCATTAGAGGATTTTACTCCATCACTTGCTTTGATAGGTCCTGAAACATTTCTTGAACTTGTTGATGAACTTCGAGTAATAGACTCGAGTAGGGATTTTGCTTATCCATTACCTGAAGGTTATACTGCATATGTCTTTGATTATGTAGGTCAAATCCCTTCTTCAGAATTTTATGAACCATTTGGCCAGGTGACATATTGGGAACGACAGGAAATTGATCTACAACTTGAAGCTCCTGGAACATACTATGTGGTGGTATTTGACAAAAATGGCTCAAGTGGAAAACTTGCATTAGCAATTGGTTACATTGAGGATTTCTCAGGAAGTGATTTCACTACTGTTTTACCTGCAGCATGGCTTGAATCAAGATATTTCTCTGAAGATTTCTCACAATTGTATATTCTAGTTGGTGTGATATCTGGAATATTTGCATTAATTGGACTTGGCGTATATAGAAAAATCAAAAAAAATGATAATCAATATTATCTAGCAAATTCATCCAAGACTAGTGGATAAAAAATTTCAAAAAATACTTGAACGAGCTACTGATCTTGCTGAAGATCAAGAATTTGAAGAAGCAATTTTACTTTATGATAAAATTTTAGAATCACATCCAAAAAACATATCTGTACTTTTAGACAAATCTGCAACTTTACAACGACTTGGAAAAAACTCACAATCCTTTCAAATTTACACTCTAGTATTGAAAGAGGATCCAAAAAATATTGATGCATTAGTTGGTAAGGGAACTTTACTTCATGCCAAATCAAAATTTACTCAAGCCATTGAATTCTATGATGCTGCACTGAAACTCAAACCTCGTTTTGCAATGGCACTTGCTTGTAAGGGAATGTCACTAGGTGAAATGGGAAAAGTCGATGAGGCATTATCTTTTTTCAAAAAGGCTCTAGTCATAGACAAGGATTATGATTTGGCAAATATGGGTAAACAAAAGGCTCTTGAACTGCTAAAATCTAAAAAATAGATACGTCTCCAGGAGAAGGCCCCTTTTCTGCTTGTTTTTCATGATATTCAAAAAAATCCTTATGTTTTGTTTCCTGATGCTTACGTAAATCCTCGTAGTCATCAAATGTAACGTGACACAAAAAACACTTTGGCTTGTCCTCATCTACTAATGGTAATACCATACAGAATCTTTGGTTGCATTGTTTTATATTTTCTTCATACTCATGTGAGTTGTGTTAGAAGAATTAGTTGGAAATTCCACTGCAATTGAACGTGCCATTAATGGTGAAGAACTATCTTTTGATGATGGAATGGAAATTCTAAACGATGATAATCTCCATGTTATAGGTGCTGCTGCTGACATTGTAAGAAAAAAACTAGTTGGTGATACTGTATCCTTTGCTGCATCATATTACATGAATTACACAAATCTCTGTGCTGCAAGCTGTCAGATGTGTGCATTTTATCGTAAAGGCGATGAAGATGATGCATATACCTTATCTCCTGACCAAATTGAAAAGCGAGTAGCAGCTGCAAAAGATCTTGGTGCTACTGAAGTGCATATAGTAGGTGGATTTCATCCTGACTTGCAATTAGATTACTATGAACAAATGATGTCTGCCATCAAAAGTAAACATCCTGATATGACAATCAAGGCATTTACTGCAGCTGAAATATTTTATCTTTCAAAATTAACAAAAAATTCTGTATCTGAAATCTTATCTAGATTAAAAGATGCAGGTTTGAACTCAATGCCTGGCGGTGGTGCGGAACTATTCCATCCTGATATACGTCAAAAAATTATACGAGGAAAATGTACCGGACAAGAATGGCTTGATACAATTGAAACAGCTCATAACCTTGGAATTAAAAGCAATGTTACAATGTTGTATGGCCACATTGAAAAACCTGAACACATTGTAGATCATCTCATAAAAATTCGTGAACTACAAAAAAAGACTAATGGATTTATCACTTTAATTCCATTAAAATTCAGCTTAGATAACACTGAACTTGAAAAAGAACATCAGGTAACACATGAATGCTCGTCAATTTATGATTTGAAAATAATTGCATTATCAAGGCTAATGCTTGCAAATACTCTGAACAACATTTCTGTTTATTGGGTTGCTTATGGAACAAAGCTTGCACAGGTTGCTTTATCTCATGGTGGAAATGATTTGGTAGGAACTGCATTTTCTGAAGAGATATATCGTGCTGCAGGAAAACCCACTAATTCTTCACTATTGGAATTGGCAACTCTAGCAAAAGAGATTGGCAGAAAGCCAATACAACGAAATACATTCTTTAAAACTCTTCAAACCTTTACTTAGTTGCAGGTTTTTTCTCTGTCTTCTTTGCTCCACCTTTTCGTTTTCTACGAGCTCCAAAACTAATCAATACCAGAAGAAATCCAATTCCTACTAGAATTCCTGCCAGTGTTGTAAAGTCTTCATTTTCTCTTTCTTCAAGTAAAAATTCTGCAATCTCTTCATCAGTCATTCCTTCTCTGCCTATTGGAGTCATGTCCGTCAACATTGCAGAAAATGCTATTCCTACTGCAATCATTGCGATTCCGCCGGCTAAAATTTTCTTATCTACTAGCATTACATATTTTATGAAATCTAGATTTAATTAACAATTCGCCAGATTTCTCATATGGCCCAACTTCCAAATTTCACAAGTAAGGCTTTCTTAGCTCCTATGGCTGGAGTTAGTGATCCTGCATTACGGATTATGTGTAAAAGAATGGGTGCAGGTCTTGTTGTGACTGAGTTAACAAGTGTCAATGCAATAGTTGCAAAGCATGAACAGTTAGCATCTCAATCCAAAAACATAACTGAATTTATTGAATTTTCTGAAAAAGAACGCCCTCTATCTGTACAGTTGTTTGGTTCAGATATTGAAGCGTTAGAAAAAGCAGTAAAGATAGTAGAACCTCACTTTGATATGATTGATTATAACATGGGGTGCCCTGCTCCACACATTACCAAACAAATGGCAGGTGGTGCTTTATTACAAAATGCGGATCTTACCCGAGAAATATTCCGTACTTTAGTTAACACCGTTAAAAAGCCAATCTCATTAAAAATGAGAATTGGCGTAACTGAAGAAAATAAATCTCTATTTTTAGGCATTGCAAAAATTGCAGAACAAGAAGGAGTGCAAATGATTACACTTCACGGAAGAACAGTTTCTCAGGGATATTCAGGTCACGCTGACTGGGACATGATTAAAAAATTAAAAGAAAATTCCTCTGTACCAATTGTTGGAAATGGAGATATCACCTCTCCTGAAATTGCAAAAAAGGTTCTAGATTATACTGGCTGTGATCATATAATGATTGGAAGAGGTGCAATGGGAAATCCATTCATCTTTGAACAAATTAATGACTATTTAGAACGTGGTGAATACAAAACCTATTCACTTGGAGATAGATTGCAAGCATTTGTTGACTATGTGGAATTAACAACAAAATACAACATTCGATTTGCAAACATAAAACAGCAGGCAATTCGTTTTACAAAAGGAACTGTCGGTGGCGCTCAACTACGAAATAGATTAAGCACTACAAAAGATATTGAAGAATTAAAGGAATTACTTATCCAAAAAGTGACTGTTTGATTATTTGTACAAATCAAACTCTGGACTTCTTTTTTGACTTTTTACTTCTGACATTACTGCCTTTACAACCTCGTTATGATTGTAAGTCAAATGTCTTAGGAACTTTGCCGATACATTTGCTCTTGTTTCGTCATCTGCAAAAAGCATCTCTTCTGATGATAATTCATTCATCATCTCTTTGCATTCTGGACAAGGATCAAAGTCCAAGTATAACTTCATGAATATTTTCACCTTCTGGATAATATTAACTAGATCCTGACTTGATAGACTCAGAACTAGAACTCTTCGTCATCAATGAAAAGTCCAGAGTAATCATATGTTGAATCATTATTTTGGTTTGTTTTCATGTATGGAGTAAGTGAATTTTGAATATAAGCACCACGAACAATTTATCCATGGTTCATTTTTAGGAATTTAGGCTATACTTTGAAAAAATCTTTTTGATAGTCTCTTCGTTTACAACATAATATCCTATATCGGATGTGAGTTTCATATTCTTATTGAGAATCTTTCTACCAACTATTTGCATTTTTTGAAGTCTTTTCAAATTAACTGATACTGTTGATCTTGATTTTTTTACTGCCTTGGTAATTCCTTCTGCTGAAACCGGAAATTCCATTTTGAGTAAAAATTTCACAATTTCATAGTTAGTTTTATTTCGTAAGGCTATCAGTAATTTCATGTCTTTTTCTGAAATTTTATAATGAAAATATTTGGCTCTAACGCCTGATTTTACTATTTCACCGTCTTTCAACAATTGCAAAATGTAATGTGATACTACTCCATTACTCAGTTTCGTATTCCTTGCAATTTCATTAAAACCAACCCCTGGCTCATTAGTTATAACATCTAAAATAATCTGTTTTCTCATAAAAAAATACCTGAAAATTTTAAATTAATTGAATATAGTCCATTCCAAAAATGTACTAGTATTTTCTCAAAATTTTCTATTCAGTATATATCATAAAACTTGGAAAATTCGTTAATGAAGCATTTGCTTATTGCATTTACATTCTTACTTGTATTTACTGTTAGTCTCACCCCTGCAGCTATGAGCGCACCTGATTATCCTCCTACTCCTTCAGATTCTGAAGATGTTAATGAATCAAAAAATCCTGTAGATGAAATAAAAGATAATACAAAAAATAAAAATTATTATGGTGTGGGTGGATATAATCAAAGAACCCCTTATGATAATTACAAAGGTGGATTTGATGGTACAGCAGAAGCTGAATCAATAAAGATGTGGTTTTGTGGAAATAATCCTTTTGGTAGTACGTCACAAGGATCCGGTGCATACAACTATCAATTTGATGGAAGAAATTCCTTTAATGCCACCGCTCCTGGATTAATTGATCAAAATGAATTACGACAATCCGTTATTCAAAAATGTATGAAGGCCGAAAAATATACTGATTGGCATACCACTGATACTGTTTATGTTGTAATTTATGCTCCCGGATTTAATGAAGATCCACTAAAGACGGATTATATTGGAAATAAGCAATATAATGAAATTTTCTGTACATCTGATGCAAGCCCAACAGTTGGCATGTGGAGAAATGAAGGTGGTAGAGAAGGAGCTGCATGGGGATATCAATCATGGGTTGCAGATCGTGGTTCTGACTTTCATAAATCATTATACAATCCATACAAAAAATTCGGTTCCGATTCTAAAGAATTAGGTGGAACAAGCTTCAAAGCAGATAGAACAACTTGGAGTAGTGATTTTTACCCAGGATACATGCAGTGGTGGTCTAATCAAGGAAATAACAGTCTAGCTGCTGTAAAAGGAATAAAGGAAATTGGTCCTGATACTGGTGTCTTTGCTGGAACTGTAACATTATCTGGAATTCAAAGATTCATGGCATTACCAGAAAAAATGTCATATGGTGTTACAAATGGTGCTTACAATAAACAATTTACATCTGGCACAGACCGTTCTAATCAATATGATATAATTGGTTCAAAAATTTGTAGTATGCAAACTGATAGGACAGGTGCATTTACAATAACATGGGAATATTCTGAAGACAAGTATGTGAGTAAAACTGCCTATTACACAATGAAAGAAGGTGAGGTAAAGTTTGGTGATGATATTGTAACTATGGACCAACAAGTCTCTGTAATTTTATCTGATAGGGATGTATCTAGTAGACCGTGGGATTCTACTCCCGTAGAAGTCCGTGTTTGGTCTGACACAGATCAAGGTGGAATACAACTAGAACTTAGACATGAACGTGATTGGTGGGTAATGCAGGCTAATGATCAAACTTTCTACGGAACTTTGTTTTTGACATCCGATCAAGAATCCTTAGATATGGATAATTCAGGTAAAGGTGGATATAGATGCTATAAAGGAGAATGCTATGAAAGAGGAAGTGCACGTCTTCATGCACAACCAGGTGATCACATCTATGTTCAATACAAAGATTACACTTTACCAAAACCATACAGTATAGATGGATGTGCAATGCCTGGTGACTATACAGTTGATACTGAACCATTCACATGTGAGCATATTGATATTTACAATTTTGCTAAAGTCAAAGAAGCATCTCCAATATCTGACGTTAGATTGGTAAAACTTAGCATATTGCCATTTGAAAAACCTAGTACTAGTGAATTAAATGAAATTAATGATGAAATAAACACCCAAAGACGTTTAGTAGTAATAGAAGAATCTAATGTTAGACAAATGGGCATTGAACCAACTCATGAAAACATGGTTGAACATTCTTTCAAATATGAAGGTCTACTTACAAGAATCAATGATCTTAAAGATGATGCAAGTGAGTTAAAAGATAGAATACACGAATATACTCGTCCTGAAAACTCTAGAACATTTCTAGAAGGTGAAATTGTTTATCTTATAGGCGAATTCCAAAGTAGTACTTATGCACAACATCAATTCGTCTTTGCTGCTCAGGCTGAACATGTAGAGTCCGGTCAGGTTGAATATGTTGGAATGAGTGAAAAACAAACAATCACTAAAAAAGCACTCAAAGAAGTTGCTATTCAATGGATTCCAAAACAATCTGGTGAGTATATTCTGAAGATATATGCATTAGATTCTAGAACGATGGGTGCTGTCTTAAAGGATCCAGTAATAAATTATATCTATGTTGAACCTGCTGCTACTAACCTTTCTTACGAATTAGATTCTAAACAAAATTAGTGCTGTTTAATTTGAAATCTTATCCAACTTTTCTATATTCTTTTTCAATATTTTTTTCAATAATGTTCCTGTTAGGAACTATTCCTGAATCATTTTCTGAATCTGAAATAAAAACGGTTGTAATTTTTGTTGATCCTACAACCAATCACATATATGAAGAGTCACAAAAAAAGGACAACGCTCCTGATTCTTCCCCAATACCTTCATCACCACAAGAGTTACCTACTGTTTTCATCACTGGAAACAATTATGCATTAAATAGCAATCCAATTTTGATTTCATCAAACGAAGGAATTGAACTAAATAATTTACTAATTGAACAAATTGAAGAATGGGAAAAAAATTATGAACATACTGAAAATTTTTGGTCAAGAACTGATCAAGTGATCATGGGCAATTTTGGAGTTGTCAACGCATTACAAAACCCATTAACTGAAAACAATTATCATATTGATGGATCAAAGTACGCTCAAAATATGCGTTCAAATTTAGAGTATTTTGTACAGGAGCGTGGATATGATCTTGAAAACCTTGAAAATGTTCCTAATCATATGTTGACTCCAAAAAAATATGATCTATCTAGAGCTGTTAGTAAACAAATGCAAAATCCTCTTTCAAATAATTTAGATGTTCAACATGTTCGTGATCTTAGAGATGTTTCTCCAAATGCATTTGATCTCACACCTGAGCAAGAAATGCAATTATTCAGACAAAGTATAAAAAATACGTCATATAATGTTGTAGGTTCATTAATGCCACAACTGACTGTTGATGAATCTATGTTCTTACCTGAATCTGAAACAGAAAAGACTAATTCTGATAATTCATTATTTGGTAATAAAGATGAATCTGAATCACTGGTTTTTAATTCGGAAGCAAATCTAAAACAAAAAATACAAGAACAAAATGATCAGGAATTATTCCAACAAACCTCTCATATCAAAGATGTAATTGTTAATCCTGAATTTGAACCCAATTATGGTAAAACACAATACAAACTCCCATTATTTGAAATTCTCACCTCGATTATATTGTCTATTGGTGTAGTTATTGTATGGCATAAACTAAAAAATCACTACAAACCATCATCATGTATTGCTCCTATAATCGCTGTTAACTCAAATTACAATTACGTTTCTGAAGTTAAATTGCTTCTTAAAGAAGCTAGTGCTCTATATGAAAAAACCCTTGTTAAAGAGGCATATGAAAAACTTAGTCAGTCTATAAGATTATTTTATTCTAATAAATTAAATCTAGAAAAAGAAATTCTTACCTCTGATCTAATTCCTCTAATGAAAAACTTCGATGAATCTGAAAAATTATTGATATCAAATAGTCTTCACTTTTCTGACATGATAAAATTTGCGAAACATTCTGAATCTAAAAGAGAATTTATTAAGATCAAAGATGAATTTCTAAGAATCTTAAGAAAAGAAAATTCATAAGATACTGAGTAATCTATGATTAGATTAATTTCCATATTACTATTGCTCACGATTTTTTCTACAATACTAATACCTTCTTCATTTGCCGAAGAATCTCAATCGTTTGAAAATGAAATTGCAATCCCTGATATTGTGATTGATTTTAGTAAAAAAAATAACTGGTATGGACTAGATTCTGATAAAAGTCCTTATTGGAAAATTGAAGATGGTGTGGGAAAATTTTTCTTAATCTCAGATACACTCCAACCTCGAGAACGACAACTTAACTCTGCATCAATTGATTTTGAAAAACTTTTAGGTGAAAAAATTGGAGAAGATTGGGTTTTAAGATACAAAATTACATTTGACGATTTTAAAGAGGGGACTGATTCATCATGGTCTCAACTTCTAATTGGATTATTTTCAAAACCTAGTTCTGGAACCAATTCTGATATTACACATGGAGATGCAAATCAATGGGGATTGGGCACAGGTTTTATGACTGGTAATAAGATGACACGTACTTCTCTTATGTATGATTTGGGCTTCTATCTTGAATGGCATTCTCAACCTGATAAAGGTCACTTTGATAGACAAGAGACACTTCCTGGAAAGAACAAAACATTCTGGGTTGAATATAGAAAAATGCAAAGTTTCCTGACTGTTAGTATATTTGATAATGAAAATTATCAACGTGAATCATTGATTGAAAAAAAACATACTGAAGGATGGGCCAATGTTGACAATCTTCAATATTTTAGATTATTCCCTCTGATAGAATCAAACATTTCTAATGGAGTGATCTCTGGAAGTATAGATGATATAGAATTCTATAACAACAAACGTTGGGTCACAAAAAATTTTGATGAATCCGAACTTGAAGAAATGAAAACATTTGAAGAACGATTACAAGAATTGTTTGATAAACAAAACCAAACAAATTTTGATGTTGAAAATAATCGTCTTGAAAAACTAAAAAAAGAAAAAATTCCTGATTGGTTAAAATTCCCTGCAAAATTGTGGGCCGATTCTAGACTTTCAGACAACGGATTTTACCAAATCATAGAATTTCTAATTAAAGATGATATTCTTGCCACTCCGTTATCTAATTATGTGGATTTTACTGATGTATACAAATCTCAAACATTCAAAATTCCACATAATCCTAAATGTTTTTCATGTATTGAAACTGATTTAATCAATCTAAGATGGGAACTTCCTGATGAAATTGGAAATAAAGGTTCAAACTCTCAAATTTTTATCAAAAGTCCTGATGAGCAAATTATACAATTAATTACAACAAGTCCTAATAATCTCACATTTGAGATAACAAGTGAATCTCTTCCTGGATTATACGAAGTTGATGTCATGTATGGAAATAAAAAATTTGAAGCATCATCATTTTTATTGATACATGATGAAATCCCTAATCTACCTTTTTGGTTAAAACTTGATGCAGAAAAATGGTCGGACAATGAAATAGAAGATGAAAAATTTAAAGACGTATTGTATTATCTAATTCAAGAAAAATTTGTTGATGTAATTCCTTCTCAATATATTGTAAATGATACTCCTATTTTGCCTACTGCAAAAGAAATTCTGTTATCGTATTTTCCTACTGAATTAGAAACAAATTACTTTGAACCTAAAACATGGAAATATTTTGATTATCATGCAAGAGGCATTTTTCAGTATACGGAGTCCGAATCTATGCTTATAGAAAATTCTGTCGGAAAAATCCTATATGATAATTCTAGACATTATGATCCAATATACAACAAATATCAGGTTCCCTATATTTTGATGGAGATATATCAGTATGATTCAAATGAAAATGCTCGTACATTTGTTGACAAATACCCGCGTATCTATAATGCATTTTTTGAGCAATCTGATATGAGTGGAACTTCTGATGTTACTGGTGATTGTATGTATAACCATGACACAAATTTTACTCCTGCTAGTCAAGATGAAATTCATATGGTGATATGCATTTATGAAAATCTTGCAATTCTGATTACAACCTATGAAGATTATCCCTCTGTTGATTCATCACTTGTTTTTAAAGTGGCTAATAATATTTTTGAAAAAATACATCATGGAAATATATCCCCTAAACTTGAAAATATTCTAGAAAAAAATATCTTTGAAAATATATCTGAACCTCAAAATACATCAAACTCTCAAAAGTCTTCCTCCAAGTCCTCGAATCCTACCCAATCAGATCCTGAATTGTCTGGGGCTAAAGTTGGAATACAAAACTTTTCTTGCGTTAAAGATGATTTTGGTTTTATAGAGATCTATGGTGAATTTTCAAACGATGAAAAATTCTATGAACGTATTGTGTTTAGTGTAATTCTAAAATCCTATGATGGTACAAAATTGGCTCAAGGTAACTCTGAGATACTAAATGTACAACCATATGAGATCCGAAAATTTGATGGTTACGTGGCATTAGATGAGCCATTTTACGAGTGTAATGCTATAATAAATTGGGATAAATCAGAATAGTTCATTCTAGAATTGTACTAATACGTTAACCAAAACATCTTGTCGCTTATAATATTAGAATATGTGCAAATTAACATGCAAATACGAAAGTATGCAATAATTGGTTTATTCGCAGCAGTTCTTCTTTCTGTACCTAGTTCAGGTATTGCTAATGCCGAATCTATCCCAAACTGGATTAAAACTAATGCAGCATGGTGGGCAGAAGGAAAAATTGATCAACAATCGTTTATTCAAGGAATTGAATACTTGGTAAATGCAGGAATTATTTCAGTTCCAGTTCAGCAAGTTTCTGGTGAAAGATCAGAATCTGTTCCGGACTGGATTAAGAACACTGCAACCTGGTGGGCAACTGATGCAATCTCTGATGCAGAATTTTTGAAAGCAGTAGAGTTTCTAGTTGCTGAGAACATTATCTCTGTTCAAGTTGATGCACTAAAAGAGACAATGCCTTCTACTCGAAATGGTGAAACTTTCATCTTAGCAAAGTCCCCTGAGGGAACAAACTTTGACTCTGTTGAATTAGATTACTATGACGAAGACAAATACAAATTCGCAAAACAATCTGGTGATGGAATGGCATATCCTAGTGTTTTAGTTGACGCGCAACGAAGTGCAGTACACGTAACATATGCTGATACTGTAAATGGTGACACAAACATTTTGTTTACCTCATCATATGATAATGGTGATTCCTGGACTACCCCTACGATAGTTAATGAACCTGGTATTGCAAGCCGACCTCACATGGCCGGCGGTGCAATCTTGCAAGTAGGACCTAATGGTGAGCTTTATGCATTGTATGGTCACTCCATCAAAAACAAAAAAGTAATGGATGAAGGATTTGGACATGGTTATACATACACAATCCTTGCACGTTCTGATGATGGGGGTCAAACATGGCCCGTACACACCATAATTGGTGATCCAAATACACACTATCATGATGCAGCAAACGGAATGATGCATTCAAAAACATTTGAAAGTATTTCTGTTCGTGAAGACGGAAGAGTTTATGTCGCATGGCTAGATTCGCGAGGTGTACAAAATGGTGCATATACAACTGGTCAGGTACGTATGGCATACTCTGATAATGGAGGAGAATTATTTTCAAAATCTATTATTGTAAAGAACAAAGTTTGCCCATGCTGTTCAACTGATATCTGTTCTAAGACCACTGGTGAAACATTTGTTCAATACAGAAATGTTATTGGAAATTATGGTGAAGTGAACTATCGTGACATTGTAGTCTCAAAGTCAGATGATCATGGAATGATCTGGCAACCTCCAACACTTGTAGGTGATGATGGTTATGAGACAAATGGATGCGCTCACACGGTTTCCTCAATGGCACTTGACAGCAATGGTTACTTACATGCCGCATGGTACACAGGTGGCCGTTCAAATGCTGAGGGTCCAGGTCTTTACTATGCAGTAAGCAAAGATGATGCTGAAACATGGTCTTATCCAACAAAAGTATTTGGTGAAACATTCTTCCCTCCAGCACACATTAAAATTACTATTGGCACTGACGATGTCCCAAGACTCGCATGGTCTGATAGAACTGTTGCAGGAGGAGAAGTTTACACTGCTGCAATTGATCCAAAAACCAATTCACTGCAAGGAATGCAAAAAGTTGGTACTGGTGACAATGCATGGATTAGCTCTGTTGGTGGAATCACCGCAATGACATGGAATAGCTCTAGTGTTTGGGTAGATACTGACAACCTAGACGAAGATGGAGTCTATGAAGAATGGAAAGATGGTTACAACACTGGTGGAAACGTAAAGGATAAGCAAACCGAGGGTGAAATCTTTGTTAGAATCTGGGATGACCGTCTCTAGGAAAATCCTTTTTCTCACTTTTTCTATTATTTTATTCACGTCTAGCGTAAGCACTGTTTATGCACAAGAATCTCCAAAGACATATCCAAATTTCTATGCATTTGATTACAATGGGGATGTAATGAGAATCTCTAACTTTGAAGGTCAGGTTGTTATGATAAATGTCTGGGCAACTTGGTGTATTGAATGTCTTGAAGAGATGCCATATCTCAATGAATTAAACAAAGAGTATTCTCCAATGGGCCTTAAGACAATTAGTCTTAGTATCGATACACACTCTCCAGATTATGTAAAGTCATTTGCAGATGATATGGAAATGACTACTGAATTATGGTATGATCCTCAGAATAATGCCTCCCGTGAATTTAGAATGATGGGACCTCCAATTACCTTAATTCTAAATGAGAAGGGCGAATTGGTTCATGAATGGAAAGGACCAATCTTTGAAGGAACAGATGTTGAGATGCGTATTGAAAGCGCACTTGGAATCACTTCTGCCGAAGAATCACAACAACAGATAGAAGAATTTGAGTTATCACAAATGGATCAAATTAATATTGGTATTGCATTTGCTGCAGGTTTACTAAGCTTTTTGTCTCCATGTGTTTTACCATTAATCCCTGCATATGCTACCTTCATTACCGGAATGAGTCTAAAGGACTTGTCAAACATACAAAATTCCGGTAACAGTACTACCTCACCTAATGAAAAAATTACTGAATCTACTGATGGTCATGAAGAACTGGTAGGTTCAACAGGTTCAAAACTTAAGATTCAGACGATGGTTTTAACCAAAGGACTGTTATTTGTTTTAGGTTTCTCAATAATTTTTGTAATTCTTGGTTCTGCTGTTTCATATGCAGGTACTATGTTTGATGAAGCAACACTGTGGATTGAAAGAATTGGTGGTATAGTTCTAATTGCATTTGGTTTACATCTAATTGGAATTTTAAAACTTAACAAACTAAACATGCAAAAATCTATCAACTTCCAAAATCGTTCAACAAAAAATATTGGTTCCTTATTTGTAGGAATGGCCTTTGGTGCTGGTTGGACTCCATGTATTGGTCCTATATTGGCAGCAATTTTGACTATGGCTGCTACCAGTTCAAGTTGGGGTGCAGGAACATCGCTACTCATAGCATATTCAGCAGGATTGGCAATACCATTTATAATATCTGCATTGGCAATTGACCGTTTCATTTCATTCTTTAATAAAATTAAACGCTGGATTGGCTGGATTGAAAGAGCAAGTGGTATCTTACTGATAGCTATTGGTGGTTTACTCCTTACCGGCTCTTTGGCTGTACTGGCATCATACTTTCCAAATTCAGAGATCAGTCTTGATTCATTTTCTCATAAAATTTCTAACTTGACTAACGCTTAATCAAAGCACATTTTTTGTAAACTAAGTGAATCTGAGATCCTTTGCTTTTCAAGCTGTAATCTCTTAATATCGTCTACTCCTACAATTTCGGTCATACGTACTAGTTCTTCCGCTTCAAATTCTTCTTCACTTATTTTATTGAAAAATTCTACCTTTCCTGTCATCATTGAATTTTGCATACTTTCTTTTGGTATTCCATAAAAGATGTATGCCGTGAATTTACCTTCTCCAAGCTTTTCTTCTGGAATTGAGAAAACAAATGAATCATCTTCAGACATGATTGCTCCATCTGACATAACTAGTCTGTAATCTGATAGAAATGGACTAACGTTGTAAATCCACATTATAGCTGGGTATCCTCTTTGAATCCCCAAGTTTACAGCTTTACCATCCTCAAAATTTACTTTTCCTGAGATTAAAATTTCATTTGAAATATTTGAACTTGTACCTACTCTCACCATATCATTGAGGGATACAGTTTCATGACATGTGAAAATATGCTTTAGTGATTCTGGAATCTCACGTTCTTCTGCAATTGTTACTCCGGTTAGTGCAGGCATTATTCCTAATGATAGGATCAATGAAAATAACACTGATCTAAACACAATTGAATTTAATCTCATTAAATATCAAAAGGTTTTTTGACGATATAAGCTAGAAATTTTTCTTTACCTAGTGCCAAGTCAACAATTCTAATCTTAATATCACTTGTATCATGATTGATCTTTTGATTTTATAATTAGTATATGAGATGAACATTATGTTTAACATCATAAACTCCACTTGGTTTTTTATTGGAATCATCTTGTTAATTCTTGGAACATTTGTTACCGTATTTGACTATCCACAAATTCAATATTTTGATAACATGGATTCTCAAATGTATGCATCATTAGATTCTGAAACAAAAGAGATCCATAAAAGACTGCAAATTGAACTCTCTATAGGAATAACTATTCTTTTAGCAGGTGGTATGTTTCTTGGTCTTTCATTGTTTAGAAAAAAAAGACGATCATAACGGTTTTGAAATTTTTAATTCAAATTCTGGAACAAGTCCTTTCTTTTTTGCCATATCGAACATCAATCTGACAGCTTTTTCTCCTGCTTCTCCCATGTCAACTGTTACCTCATTGACATACATGAGTACAAATTTCTCAATTAATTCTCTTGATTTCCCTCTACTATACTTCATTGCATAATCAAGGGCATCTGGTATGTTATCTCTTGCAAACTTGATAGATTCTTGTAAATACAAATCAAATTTATGAATCAGATCTTCGCCTAACTTTTCACTCATTACATTTACTCCTAATGGTACAGGCAATCCTCTTGATATTTCATGCCACCATTCCCCGACATCAAGAATTTTTTGTATTCCTTCTTCTCCAAATGATAGTTGTGTTTCATGAATGACTAATCCCACGTCAACTTTTCCACTCCTGACTGCTTCTGGTATGTCACTAAAGTTCATTTCAACATAATCAAATTTTCCAATCATTAATTGTAAGAGTAAATATGCAGATGTCATCTCTCCTGGAATTGCAATTTTTGATTTTTTTATCTCATCTATGGTCATTGGTTTTGTTGCTGTGACAATTGGACCATAATTAATGCCAAAACTTCCTCCACTTCTTAACATAACATAATTTGGAATGTATGCACAAGCATGTACTGAAACTGCAGTAACATCTAGCTCGGGGTTTTTTGCTTTTTTATTCAAATTTTCAATATCTTCAATGACATGTGTGACAGAAAAATCGTCAGATTTCACCTTTTCAGTAAACATTGCATAAAACATGAATGCATCATCAGAATCTGGTGTGTGTCCTACAGAAATATCCACAATCTTGAGACGTATCTATCGTAATAATAACTAAAGTTTTTGAGAAATATAATAAATAAGACGCAGTTGTATAGTATCTATGATCTGCTCTAGCTGTGAAAATCATAAACACTTTGAGTGTATTGATTGCCAAAATAATCATACCACTGAATTATGTGACTGTGATTGTCATCTATCAGAACATGAACACGACGATTAACATATTAGTTCAAAAAAATAATTTTTTTCATGGAAGACGATCCTCATTCTGATGAAGAAATTTTAGAAATTTTAAAGATGAAAAAAGTTGCAGTTGTGGGCATGTCAAAAAATCCAGACAAGGCTGCACATTATGTTCCCAAATATTTGCATGAAAATGGATACGAGATAACTCCTGTTAATCCAAATGCAGATGTTATACTGAAAAAACAATGCTATGATGAAATTACTGATGTACCTGACGATGTTGATATTGTAGATGTGTTTAGACCATCTGACCAAGTCTTACCAATAATTAAAGAGGCAATAAAGAAAAAACCTAAAGTAATCTGGCTTCAAGAAGGAATACACAATGAAGAGGCAGAAAAGCTTGCCAAAGATGCAGGAATCGAGGTTGTATACAATAGATGTATGCTAGCAGAACATAGAAGGTTAGCATAATGTCTGATAATTCCTTTCAATCATTTTATGAAGAATTAAAACTCTTGGTAGAAAAGTTTGAAAAAAAACAATTACAAATCAAAATTGAATCTGATCTTGATTATGACTCTGTAAAAATTTTTGGAGAAAAAATGGATTCTGTAATTCGTGCAAAGCTAGGAGTTGAAGATGCTGCTGAATTAGCATATACAACTGCAGAACACCATCCATACTGGGCGGTATTATACAATTGTACTGAAATAACAAAAACAATTCTTGATAAATGGAAGGATGAAGTGACTTCTGAACAACTAGAAGAAATGAAATGGAATCTAAAGGAGATTCAAAACACTATCTCAAATATAGAAAATAAACTCAAAAAATAATCAGATAAATACAATCAATAACAAAAACAATCCATGGCAATTAAGATTGGAATTATAGGAAAAACCAATACAGGTAAAACTACATTTTTTAATTCTGCTACATTAGCCTCTACTGAAATTTCCACTTACCCATTTACAACTAAAAAACCACAAAATGGAACTGCGCAAGCAATCACTTTATGTGTATGCAGGGAATTCAACGTACAATGTGAACCCAATGGGTCCAAATGTATTGATGGATGGCGTTACATTCCAATTGAACTAATTGATTTACCTGGATTAATCAAAGATGCATGGAAAGGAAAAGGATTAGGAAATCAGTTCCTCTCAATTGCTGCTCAATCTGATGCATTACTTCATGTTGTTGATTGTTCTGGCAGTATAGATTCAACAGGAAAAATTACTGAGCCGGGTTCAGGTGATCCAGTATCTGACTTTGCTGACATTGAAGAAGAGTTGGTAATGTGGTATCAAAAAATTCTCGAAGGTAATCGTGACAAACTATCAAAAAATATTCGAGATGGTGCAGATCAAGTAGATGCTTTAACTGAATTATACCAAGGAATTGGAGTAAAAAAATCACATGTGATTCAAGCACTAAAAACTACTGAACTTGAAGATACCCAATTTGATGATTTTGAAATGGGACAGACAAAAGAATTTGCAAAAATTTTACGTAAGATATCAAAACCCACTCTAATCGTTGCAAACAAGATTGACGTTCCAGGTGCTGATGAAAACTTTAATCGCCTTCGTGAAAGATATAATGAGGTTATTACCGTTCCTGCAAGCGCAGACAGTGAGTTAACTTTGAGACGTGCTGAACAACAAGATTTGATCAAATATTCGCCTGGCTCTGAACAGTTTGATGTTGTAAAACCTGAAGACTTGAACGAAAAACAAACAAACGCACTAAACTTCATCAAACAAGATATCATGGGAGAATACATGCGTACAGGAGTACAATTTGCAATCAATGTCACTGTTTTCAAATTATTGAAAATGAATGCAATTTTCCCTGTCGCTGATGAAACAAATCTGTCTGATAAGAAAGGACGTGTACTTCCTGATCTATTCTTACTAAAAGATGGCGCTACTGTAAAGAACTTGGCAAATGAAATTCACACGGATCTGTCAAAAGGATTACTGCATGCTAAAGATTTGAGGTATAATCTTCGTTTGCCAACACATTATCAATTACGAGATAGAGATGTCATATCTCTTGTAAGCGCAACAAAGAAATCCACTGGATAAAATCAGTGATTAATCATGGAATCTGTAAATTTTGTTATTTTAGGTGATCAAGAAATTGCAACTGATTTTGGAAAAAAAGGCACATCTACAGATTTAACACTATTTGACAGAAAAGAAGCACAAAAAATCTATACCTTTGTTACTCCAAATGGATTCCCTGAAAAAATTCAACCTCTGTTTCAAGCAATTGCACTTGCCGAATATGTAATATTTCATGTGAATACACTTGACAAATTTACTGGAGAACAAATTCTTGCATTAGACGCACTAGGAAAAAAAGAAGGAATTCTATCTCATTCGTACGATGTTGATGAAACAAGACTAGACTTGATGATTAAAGGAACTGTTCTTGAAGGATACAAAAAAGTTGAACAAGACAAGATAAAAGAGGAACTGGTAAACTTTCCAACTGCAAAAAAAGATGGAAATACAAGTATTGTAATTGATCATACTTTTGATGTAAAGGGTGTAGGAACTGTAGCATTAGGAAAGGTTATGTCAGGAAAGATTACTCAATATGACAAAATTCAACACTATCCTTCTGAGATTGAAGCTATGGTAAAATCAATTCAAATGCACGATGATGATGTAAAAGAATCGATCTCTCCTGCACGAGTTGGATTATCTCTCAAAAACATAAAACATGATGAAATTACGCGTGGAGATGTATTGTCAAATGACACTTCTATCAAAACCGTAACTGAAATCAATATTGACTTTAAACAAAACCAATTCTTCAAGGCAACACTTGCAGAAAATCAAATGTGTCTTGTAAGTGTAGGTCTTCAGATAAAGGCGGCAAAGTTTGCATCTGTTTCTCCTATGAAATTAACCTTTGAAAAACCTGTCATCATAATGCCTGGAGATGTTTGTGTTCTACTAAAACCCGAATCTAATACCGTACGAATAATTGGAAGTGGCACTATACAATGAAACCTGCAAGAGCATGTCCCATATGTCCTGATTGTGGATCTAAAAAATTTGAAAGACTAGAATCTGACGGTGTAAAGGTTCAATGTGCTAAATGCAAAAAAGTCATTACTATTTAGACAAACACTCTGATAAATCCTCATGAAATCTACTTGCTTGAAAGTCATTTAGATTGTCATCTCTGTTTTCTAATGCAAATTTTTCTATCTCATCACATGTCCAATTTTCCCATATTCGTGGATTTGTAACATTTTTCTCAAACATGTTGATTCCTATAATGCTGAGAGGAACTACCACTGCAAAAATGCCAATTACCAGCAATTTCAAAATCTTGGGATTATCTGCAAACATGAATATCGTTAGTTAATAGATTATATTTGCTTGACTTTGAGTTTGTGTATGGCAAAGACATGGAAAGACGCAGACATCAGTCTTGACCCTATCAAAGACCAAACAGTTGCAGTAATTGGATATGGTATTCAAGGTGATGCACAGGCAAATAACATGAAAGATTCGGGTTTGAAAGTTATTGTTGGTCTAAGAGAAGGCAGTCCAACATGGAACAAAGCAAAAGAAGACGGTCATGAGGTCATGTCAGTTGCCGATGCCACAAAACAGGCAGACATTGTTCATATTTTACTTCCTGATATGGTTCAAGCAAAAGTGTACAAAGAAGAAATTGGCCCAAACCTCTCAGAAGGAAACGCATTATCATTTTCACATGCAGCAGCAATTTACTGGAAATGGATTGACGCACCCGAAAACGTTGATCTAATTATGGTGGCACCAAAAGGTCCTGGCTCAAAAGTTAGAGAAACATACCAGCAAAACTTTGGAACTCCATCAATTGTTGCAGTAGAACAAGACAAAACAGGAAAAGCATGGGATAGAACCCTAGGAATTGCAAAAGCAATTGGCAGTGCACGTGCAGGATTAATCCAAACAACATTCAAAGAAGAAGTTGAAACTGACTGGTTTGGAGAACAAGCAGACTTGTGTGGGGGTTCAGCATCTATGGTAGTCAATGCATTTGAAACATTAGTTGAAGCAGGCTATCAACCTGAAATCGCATACTTTGAGGTATTACACGAACTAAAATTAATTGTAGATATGATTCAAAGATACGGAATTAATGGAATGTGGAGACGTGTTTCAGAAACTGCAAGATACGGAGGACTCACTAGAGGTCCAATGGTAATGACATCTGATTCCAAAGACAGAATGAAAAAAGTACTTGAAATGATTCAAGACGGAACATTCAACAAAGAATGGATTGATAATTATCAAAATGAAGGTAAGGCTGCATTTGATAAATACATGAAAGAGTTAGACAATCATCAAATCGAAACTGTAGGAAAACAGATGAGAAAGATGATGTGGCCAGACTCTACTGAATAAATTCTTCAAACTATAATGTTTGAATATGACTTGGATTCCTATTTTCTCAATATCATCTCAAGACTTTGATAATGACCTAAACATATTGAAATCTATTTTTAACGAATTTGAAGCAAAGTGCAAAGTTGAAAATGGTTACAAGTTTAGCACTGAAGCTGAATTTGCAATGGGATGGTGGTTTTATGATGTATTTGCACGTGTGGAATTTATTAAAAAATTAGTTGAAGTTGCTCGTTTAGCAAACAGTTCTGTGAAGGATGAAAGAGACATAATGAAAATTATACAAAAAAACTTCAAACAAAATAACTCTGTTGCACGTGTAAAAATTCATGGTGATAAACCATTCATGTCCGGATACTGGTCTTGGTTAATGAAATAATCTTAGAGTTTTCTTAATTTAGACACGCCTTTTGTAATGTGATCGATGATAATGTCTAGTGATGTTCCTGGACCAAAGTTTCCTGAAACCCCTGCTTTTTCTAATACCTTCTTATCTTCTTCAGGAATTACTCCTCCGCCGACAACAAGTACGTCTGTGATCTTTTTCTTTTTCAATTCTTTTACAACTCTTGGAAACAAAGTTCCATGAGCGCCATTAAGCAAACTTAATGCAACAGCATCTGCATCTTCGTCTTCAACAATTTGGGCAATTCTGTCTGGTGTTGCAAACAATCCTGAATAGATTACCTCCATACCTGCATCTCGAAATGCCCTACAAAGAACTAGTGCTCCTCTATCGTGTCCATCTAGACCTAATTTAGCAACTAGAATTTTTACACGTCGTGACTGTGCTTTTTGCTTCATACTGTTATCCTCTAAATTTGTCTTTAAAATCTTTCTTCGTAACATCTAAGATTTTTAATCAGGGAAAGTCACGGATTTGTATGGCACTATTACCTGATTTGAAAAAAGCAAAGAGAGGTGCTATTGCAAAAGCCATTTCCATAATGGAAAATGATCCTTCAGAAGCAAGAAAATTAGTTAAAAAAATCTACAAATCATCTGGAAAAGCATCTGTAATAGGAATCACAGGTCCTGCCGGTGCTGGAAAATCATCTCTTATCAACAAACTATCTATGGAATTAAAAAAATTGAAACTAAAACCTGCTGTATTGGCAGTTGATCCTACTAGCCATGTTACAGGTGGTGCAATTTTGGGTGACCGTGTTAGAATGTCAGAATCTACTGATACTGGTACTTACATCCGAAGTATAGCATCACGTGGTGCAACTGGTGCTATAGCACATTCAGTTCGCAATAGTTTACGTGTGTTAGAATACGCAGGATTCAATCCAATCATAATTGAAAGTGTTGGTGCCGGTCAAACCGAAGTTGACATTTCAAAGATTGCAGACATTACAGTTGTAACATTTAATCCCCATACTGGAGATAGCATTCAAACAATAAAAGCTGGAATTACCGAGATTGGCGATATCTATCTTGTCAATAAGAGTGACTTGGATGGCGCAACTCAATTATTTCAAGCATTGCAAGATTTTATTGGAACTGCCGAAGAAGAGGCTGTAATTCTAAAAACATCAGTAAAGAAAAACAAAGGCATCAAAGAGCTTGCTACAAATCTCAAAGATATGATGAAAGCAAAGGCAAAAGAGAAAAAAGATTCTGAAAAAACTCGTCTAGAATCTGAATTGGAAGATATTATTTTAAATAACGTTAGGCAAGAAATTTCAACAATGATTGGCAAAAACAAATCATTTGCAACTTATCTCAAAAAAGTCCAAGAAAAAAAGATGGATCCATTTGAGGCTGCAGATAAATTAACCAAAAATTTCATGAAGTGATAAAATATGGCAGCAAAAAAAGAAACAAAACCCGCACCAAAAGAATACGTAACTGATTCAAACATTCCAATCAAGCCATTTTATCAAAAATCTACAAAAAAGAAAACAAAAGAAGAACCAGGTAAATTCCCATTCACAAGAGGAATTCATCAAGGAATGTATCGTGATAGATTCTGGACTATGCGTCAATATGCTGGATTTGGTGATGCAGCGCAAAGTAACAAGCGTTACAAATTCATGTTAGAAAAAGGACAAACAGGAATTTCAATGGCATTTGATTTGCCAACTCAAATTGGTCATGATCCTGATGCAGCACAAGCAGAAGGCGAAGTTGGAAAAGTAGGGGTATCAATATCATCGCTAAAAGATATGGAAACTGTATTCAATGGAATTGAATTGGGCAAAGTTTCCACTTCCATGACAATTAATGCAACTGCGTCAACATTATTGGCATATTATATTGCTGTAGGGCAATCACAAGGATTTTCAAGTAAACAATTACGTGGAACTACACAAAATGATATTCTCAAAGAATACATTGCAAGAAATACGTACATCTATCCACCCGAACCATCAATGCGTATTATTGGTGATATGATTGGATATTGTGCAAAAGAGGTTCCACAATGGTATCCTGTCTCAATTTCTGGCTATCACATTAGAGAAGCAGGCTCAACTGCTGTCCAGGAAATTGCATTTACTATTGCAAATGCCATTCAATACATAGAGACTTGCCTGGCGCAGGGACTAAAAATTGATGACTTTGCACCCAGATTATCATTTTTCTTCTGTTGCACAATTGAATTCTTTGAAGAAATTGCAAAGTTCAGAGTTGCAAGAAAGGTATATGCAAAAATTCTCAAAGAAAGATTCCATGCAAAAAATCCAAAATCATTACAATTAAAATTTCATACTCAAACAAGTGGTGAGTCACTAACTGCACAACAACCTGACAATAACATTGTACGTGTTGCAATGCAAACCATGGCTGCAGTTTTGGGTGGAACTCAATCACTCCATACAAATTCAAGAGATGAAGCACTTGCATTGCCAACTGAAGAGTCTGCAAAAATTGCACTTAGAACTCAACAAATTGTTGCACATGAATCTGGAATTACAAGAACCGTTGACCCAATGGCCGGTTCTCATTATCTGGAAGAGTTATGTGATGAAATTGAAGAACAAACATGGGCTTATCTCAAAAAGATTGACAAGATGGGTGGCTCACTAAAAGCAATTGAGAAAGGTTTCTTCCAAGGCGAAATTAGACAAAATGCATATCGCCTCAAAAAAGAAGTTGATGAAGAATCCCGAGTTTTAGTCGGCGTCAACAAATTTGTCGATGCTGAAGAAGCAAAACAAAAACTACTAAGAATTGATGACTCGTTAGGAAGAAAACAGGAAAAAGCAATCAAAGCATTACGTAAATCTAGAGATAACAAAAAGACCGATTCAGCACTATCAAAATTACAATCTGCTGCAGATACTAATGAGAATTTAATGCCTCTGATCCTAAATTCTGTGAAGGCATATGCTACCACAGGTGAAATTAGCAATACACTACGAGAAGTATTTGGCGAATATAGGCCAAAAGAGGTATTTTAGATGAAAATTGATCATATTGCAATTGCAGTAAACGATGTTGAAGCATCTGCAAAAATCTACCAAGATGCACTTGGTATAGATGAGATAGAATTTGAAACAGTTGAAAGTGAAGGCGTCAAGGTTGCAATTATTCCAATGGAAAATGGTAGAATAGAGTTAATGCAACCAACTAATGATACTAGTCCAATCAAAAAGTTTCTTGAAAAAAAGGGACAAGGATTACACCATATGGCATTAGAAACTGATGACATTGATGGTGAAGTAGAAAGAATGGAAGGTTGTGGAGTTCAATTCTTAGGAAAGGTCCGTCCTGGTTCTGCAGGAACCAAAGTTACATTCATTCATCCAAAATCTCTAGAAGGTGTTTTGGCTGAATTATGTTCTCACCCAAAATAAAATACTGATGTGAATATAGAAAATGGACACTTTTGATGCAATTAAGACAAGACGTGCAATAAAAAAATTTGATAGTAATTACAAAATGACTCCTGAACAGGTGAAATCCTTAATGGAACTTGCAATACTATCTCCTACAAGCTATAATCAACAAAACTGGAGATTTGTAACTGTCACAGATCATGCAGTAAAAGAAAAAATCCATGTCGCTGCACGAAATCAAGCCCAACCGTTAGATGGCTCTCTTGTAATCTTACTATGTGGTAACACAAATGCTTGGAAAGATGATCCAATGAGATATTGGAAAAATCATCCTCTAGAAAAACAAGAACACGTAAAAGATGCAATGCACAAAAAATATTCAGAAAGTTCACAAAATAGACGTGATGAAGCAATGCGTTCTTGTGGATTTGCAGCTCAAACGATAATGCTTGCAGCAAAACAAATGGGTCTTGACTCTTGTCCTATGGTTGGATTTGAATATGATGAAATGGCAAAAATCATTAATCTTCCAGATGATTATATTATTGTCATGATGATTGTCGTTGGTAAGGCCGCGGCTCCTCCAACAGAGCGTGGTGGGCAACTACCATTAGATGAAGTTGTATTTGAAAACAAATTCAATTAATCTTCTACAATTCATGCCATGAATTTTTAAAAATTATCCGAAAAGAAATTCTTACTGGATACATCTAAGATTATTCCATCATCTTTAGTGTATCTGATGCTGTAATAATTCCGAAAATTTTTGAATCTTTCCTAACAAGAATACATTTTGAATATTTGATTAGTGGTGCAAGTGTACTTGCAGGTGTTTCTATATCTACCACTGGTGGTGCTGGTTCCATTATGTCTCCAATTTTGGTCTTTTTTGATAATCCTTCATTCATATGCGAAATAATTCCTGAATCAGAAATTATTCCTACAATATTATTTTCACTAAAAATTGGAATCTGGCTAATTTTTTCTTTATTCATTTTTGTCATTGCTTCTCCTAGTGTATTGGTTGATTTTAATTTGAAAATTTTCTGAGTACATAAATCTCCTGCATTGCCTTTTGCTCCTGCAGCCTCTCTCTCTTGTTTTTCTAAAACCTCGAAAATTTTCTTTGCTGTTTCATAACTTGGAGCACTACGTCCAGATTCAATTTGATTAATCATTGATGTACTTACCCCGACCTGATTGGCTAACTCCTTTTGAGTTATTCCAATTTTCAGTCGTTGCTGCTTAATGCTCTCAATTGATGGTAACACGAATAATTCTGATGGTATGTTACTTTTCTAGTTTTTCTCATAATACGTTATTAATTCTAGAACCTCCCTCATAATATTATGAAACGAATTCTAATCCTAGGTGGCGGGTTTGCGGGTGTTGAATGTTGTTTGAAATTAGAATCCTATTTTGGAAATAACTCTGATATTGAAATTACAATGGTTAGTGAAGATAATTTCATTTTATTTACTCCTATGTTACCTCAAGTTGCTTCAGGTACGATTGAAACTAGACATATTGTTACCCCTATTAGAACTCTAATTAACAAAACCAAATTCTATGAGGCTAAAATAAAACATATCGATCCTCACGGAAAATCTGTGACACTTTATGGAACAAATGAAAATAGAGGAATGATACTTCACTATGATTTTCTAATAGTTGCACTAGGAAGTAAAACTAATTTCTTTGGAATGAAAAATGTTGAAGAAAATTCATATCAAATGAATACCATCAATGATGCCATCATACTTCGAAATAGAATCATTGATCTTTTAGAACAAGCAGAAAACGAAACTGATCCAATTTTACGCAAGGCACTACTGCGAATTGTTATTGTTGGTGGAGGTTTTGCAGGAGTAGAAACTGCAGGTGAATTAAATGATTTTATTGCAGATGTTGCTGAATATTATCCAAACATAACTGAAACCGACGTAAAGGTGACCTTAATTGAAGCATCCACTGAAATTCTTGCAGGATTTCCAGTTAAACTTGCAGGTTTTGCAAAAGAAAAACTTGTAGAACGTGGAATCGAATTAATCCTTGATGCCGGTGTAACTTCATTTGATGGTAAAGAAGTCTTACTACAAAGTAAATCTCCCTCAAACAAGATTCTATTGAGTGATTCCTCCCAACAAAAAGGTCATTCTCAATTAGTCTCACTTGATTCAATTCCGTCTCGAACTCTTGTTTGGACTGCAGGTGTTACTCCTATTGATCTAATCAAAGAATCATTGTTTGAAACTCATAAAGGTCGAATAGTTGTAAATGAATTTCTTCAAGTTCCTCAATTTCCAGAAGTATTTGCAATTGGTGATTGTTCTACATTTGATCCGAAACTAACAATGAAGCCTTTTCCTCCTACTGCACAAATTGCAGAGGCTCATGCAAAAATTGCTGCAAAAAATTTGAAAGAATTGTTAAACGGACGTTCAATGTTAAAATTTGATTATACATGGAAAGGTCAAAGTGCAATAATAGGAAAACGTACTGGAATAGCATCTTTTTTTGGAATAAATGTTGCAGGTTTTTTGGCTTTTTTGATGTGGAGAAATCTCTATCTTTCTAAAATCCGTACATATGACAAAAAATTTCGTGTGTGGTTAGATTGGACACTGGAATTATTTTTTAAAAGAGACATTTCTCGTCTAAAAATCATCACAAAAAATGGTAACTCTAGAACTGAACTTGACGAAGTAGATGATGTGAGATGATTTGCTACCTTTGATGTTATTTTGAGCCCATTCTACTTGCTTCTCCAAGTTTAGTGTTAGAGAAGTAATCTAATGCCTCGTCATCATTTGGTACTTGCAAGACATTTTCCATTGATTCAAGTCTTTTAGATAATGCACCTAGGCAATTACTTGATTTATGAGAATCATGATTTTCAATATCTTGTTTACAATTGAAGCACATTGTTGCCATACGACTATTAATTTCCAAGTGCAATATAGGTTTGATCCTAAATAAATTGTAATTCCACTAGGACTATTTTTGACTTATTGGACCAAATGAGATTATTTCTTTTTCTTGTTAGATTTTGATTTTTTTTGTTCAATTGATGCTTGTGCTGCTGCAACAATTGCTATAGGAATTCTATGTGGTGATGCACTAACATATGATACATCTGCTGAATGACAGAATTTAATTGAATTTGGATCTCCCCCATGTTCTCCACAAATTCCAATTTCCAAGTCTTTTTTCATATCTCTTCCTTGTTTAATTCCAATTTTCATAAGATGCCCTACTCCATTAACATCAATTGATTGGAATGGGCTTGTTTCTAGGAGTTCTTTTTCCATATATTCTGGAAGGAATTTTCCTTCTGCATCTTCTCTACTAAAACTAAATACAGCCTGTGTTAAGTCGTTTGTTCCAAAACTGAAAAATTCTGCAGTATCTGCTAACTCATCAGATGTTAAACATGCACGAACAACTTCTAACATTGTTCCAAAGTTTATCTTAAATTTCATCTTGTATTTCTGTTCCATCTGTTTTTTTACATCATCATAAATTGATTTGATATAATTTAATTCTGCTAAACTTCCTACCTGTGGAATCATTATCTGTGGCTTTGCATTGACCTTTTTCTTTGCAAGTTCTGCTGCAGCTTCAAAAACTGCAGTAATTTGCATTCTGTATATTTCTGGATATGTGATGGCAACTCTTACTCCCCTATGTCCCATCATTGGATTTATCTCTGCTAATTCTCGTGCTCTATCTAGAACACGTTTTGTCTTTTCACTGTTATCATTTTCTTTAGTCATCTTTTCTTTCAGTTCTTCAGGATTTGGCAAAAATTCATGCAGTGGTGGATCTAATAGTCTGATTGTGACTTTGTATCCTTCCATTGCCTTTAAGATTCCAATGAAGTCACTTTTTTGTAATTCTTGTAGTTTCTTTAATACTTGATTTCTTTCATTTTCTGATTGCGCCATAATCATTTCAACAAACAATCCAATCCTGTCTGCTTCGTTAAACATCCTCTCCGTCCTGCACAATCCAATTCCCTGTGCTCCGTATTGCCTTGCTAGCTTTGCTGCATCTGGTGTATCTGCGTTTGCACGAATTCCTAACTGTTTAGTATTTTGTGCCCAACTAAGAATTGTTTGAAAGTCTTTAGTTACTTTTGGTTCTACTGTAGGAACCTCTCCGATGAAAACTGTACCTACACTTCCATCAATTGAAATCATTTCATTTTCTTTAACTGTAATTCCGTTTGCAGTACATGTGTTATTGTCATAATCAATTTTTAATTCTGAACATCCTACGATACATGGTTTTCCCATTCCTCTTGAAACAATTGCAGCATGTGATGATTTTCCTCCAAGACTTGTTAAAATTCCCTCTGAAGAGAAAAATGCTGGAACATCTTCTGGTTTTGTTTCTTTTCTAATTAAAATGACCTTTTTTCCTGCTTCGCCTAACTCAATTGCTTTTTTTACATCAAAAATGGCAATTCCGCTTGCGGCTCCAGGCGATGCTGCAATTCCTTTTGCTAATTGTTTATGCTCTTTAATTTTTGATTCATCCATTGTTCTATGCAATAATGCTTCGAGTTGTTGTGCTGGAATTCTTGTCAACGCTCTGTTTTTATCAATTAATTTTTCTTTTACCATGTCTACTGAAGTTTTTACAAGTGCACCTGCGCTCATCTTTGCAGTTCTTGTTTGTAGCAAGTAGAATTTTCCTTGCTCTATTGTAAATTCAATATCTTGCGGTTCCCTGAAATGTTTCTCTAATTTTGCACATGCGTTGCTCAATTCTTTATGAGATTTTGGCATCTCTTTTTTTAATAATTCAACATTTTTTCCAGTTCTTACTCCGGCAACAACATCTTCTCCTTGAGCGTTTGTAAGATATTCTCCTTCAATCTCTCTTTTTCCATTATGTCCGTTTCTTGTAAATACCACCCCTGTTGCACTGTCATCTCCCATATTGCCAAATACCATTGTTACAACATTTACTGCAGTTCCATTTGCAATATCTTTAGTAATCCCATTTTTCTCTCTATAGACTACTGCTCTTTCTCCCATCCAACTTTTGAATACCGCTTCAATTGCCAATCCTAATTGTTCGTTAGGTGTATCTGGGAATTTTCTTTTTGTATGCTCTTCACAAATTTTCTTATATTCGGTGACAATTTTCTTTAGTGATTCAACATTTAGCTTACTATCATCAGTAACTCCTTGTTTCGTCTTTGCAGAATCTAAAACATGATCGAATTTTTCATCATTTACTCCAAATACAACTTTTCCAAATAATTGGATGAATCTCCTGTAAGAATCCCATGAGAATCTTGGATTCTGTGTTTGTTCTGCAAAACCTTCTACTGTTTTTTCATTTAATCCTAGATTCAAAATTGTATCCATCATTCCTGGCATAGAAATTGCAGCTCCAGAACGTACAGAAACTAAAAGTGGATTTTTTGTTGAATTCCATTTTTTTCCTGTCTTTTTTTCCATCTTTGTAATATTTTTCATAACTGCTGGCATGACATCTTTTGGAAGCTTTCTTCCATTATCATAATACTTGTTACAAACTTCTGTTGTAATTGTAAATCCTGGTGGAACTGGCAATTTTAGGCGTGTCATTTCGCTCAATCCTGCACCTTTACCTCCTAACAACATTCTCTTTTTACTATCGGCCTCTTCAAATGCGTAAACTGGTTTGTTTTTTGCCATGAAAAATTTGTCGATTTACTGGCTTTTTAAACCCTTACAAAACTCTGAGATTATTTTCTCCCAGTTTTTTGCTTTGACAATTCCGCTTGCAACAAGTATTCCTCTTGATCCAAGCTCTCTTGCTTTTGATACATCTTCGCCTGAAACAATCCCTGCTCCACACAAAAGCTTTGTCGAGTTTTTTGCAGACTTTACTGCTTGTACGGCATTTGTAATCAATGCTGGTTTTTCTGTAGAAATTGCCCTGCCTGTGCCAATCAATTCTGGAGGTTCTATCGCAATGAATGTTGGGTTCAACTTTGCATATTTTTTTGCCTCATTGACATTTTTTACACACAGAACTGTTTTGAGCTTTAACTTTTGTAATCGTTTGACTAATGAGATAATCTCTTTTTCAGAAATTCGATGCTCACTATGATTTATGATTGAACCTGAAACTTTTGACTTTTTTACAATTTCAGGAACCATAAATCCTGTGGTACTTCCAACTTTTTTATCGTCTACGTGTTGTGCCAAAACTGTAATCTTGAATTTTGTGATTAATGGAATAAGATGATGTGGGGGTGCTATGGCAATTGATACTTTGTATTTCTTTGAAATTTTTTCTGCAATTTTTGCCATCTTGACAATCTTATCTCCTGCAATCTCGTCATAATTTTTACAATTTATGATAAACATGTTATTTCCTAATTGATTCGAATGCTTTCTCATATTTTAGCTTCATTATGAGAACTGTCATTGTAAGAAACATGGCTGCTACATTAACACCTATGATGTAAATATCATCAATTTCAATTCCATAAATAAGCCATAATACTGCTCCTGAAAATATTGCAATGACCAAATATTTTGAAACATCTTCAAGCTTCTTTGTTTTATAGCCTTGAATTATTTGTGGAACCCATCCAATGAGGATTAAAATTCCTGCTGCTATGGCAACAATTCCTAAAGTAACTTCGTCAAGCATGTCTAATTCCAGAAAAATTGGTCCAGTCCTGTTTGTTTTGGTTTACCGAGAATGGTGTCAAAATCTAGATCCATTGATGATGTAATTTGCTCCAAAGTACTTTCCATAAACTCCATGTATTTTCCAGAGTCAATTTCATCTTGCCTTGCTAATTCCACTGGTTTTACACCCGGCTTATTGAGTATTTTAACATATGATATGATATCTCCTTTCTTTATCTCTCTAGTTGTTTCCAGTTGTTTTGCAGCTCGAATGTGTTGTGGGATTGTTTTGACATATTCTGCAGGTGCTTTACTGAGTGTAACATTAAATGTTAATTCTTTCAATGGAATACTTTTTTCTTGAACTCGTTTTGCATAATCTGCAATTTTATTGCTAACTTTCTTTTTTGCATTCTCGAACTGTTCTTCATTTTTAACTTCTGCAAGAATGTCTAGTAGTTCATAAAATAATGTCTTGATGAATGGAGGTGTATGGGATTTTTTTCCTGTTAGACCTTTTACGTCAACTTTACCCTTTTTTGTAACTCCAAAATAATTTTTTTTCCTATTACTTAATACCACATATCTGTATTCCTTATCAATCTCTAATTCTACTCCGTGATCATCTTTTGCTAGTTTTATCACATCGTCAATTTGTTGCACAGTTGGTTTTTTTACAAAAAGTGAATCTGTATCTCCATATAGAACCTCTAACTGTATTCCTTTACATTTTTCAATTGTATCCATAATGATGTATCTTCCTAATGCAGTAGTTGCCTCTGCCGCTGGAAGAAAATACAATGGGAATATTTCTGCACCCATAACTCCATAACTGGCATTGAGTATGACCTTCAAAGCTTGACTTACTACCGTATACAGCTGTCTCTCTTCGTCTGTAATGTTTTCTTTTTTTGATAAACTTTTGTAATAATTGACTCTCAAATCTCGTAATGAACCAATAATTAATGACGTTAATCCGTTCTTTTTTGTACATCCCCAATGAGACGTTCCTGGTATTGCATTCTTTTTACATTCTTCGTGTGGGCATCTAACAGTTTCATATGATAAATTATTTACTTTGATTATGCTTGGATATAGACTTGCAAAATCCATTACTGTTACATCAAAATGAACTCCTTCAATTGGTTCTATTACTAGACCCCCTCGATATTTTTTATCTTTAATCACTGCATCATTTGCCATTCCAGCTGATTTTTCTTCAATTTCATTTCGTCTTGGTATAAGAAAATTATTTTTTCTGTGTTCATAATACAATAAACTGCGAATCCATTGTGAAACTCCCATTCTTGAAATATCATCAATTGGCATTCTTGCAATTCTTGTAATTACGACTAGAAGATTCATGAGTAAATCTTCATTAAAACTAGTTAGCTTGTATGTTAGATATGCATCATTTTGGCAATATTTTGCAATTTGATAGTATGTCATATTGTCAATTTCCACTCCATAGTCCATTTTTTGTTCGCCTAACACTCCCTTTGAAACGCTATTGAGAGAGAAATCAGAATATTTTTGTGAGAATACGTAAATTTGAAATGCTTTATTTGAAAACGTCCTGTACAAATCTAAATGAACTCCTTTGGTCAATGTTGCAGAATCTTTCATCATGTATAATGGATTTACATCTTCTGAAATTCCTAATCTTTTTGCACGATTATACAAATATGGTAAATCAAAACCATCTCCATTGTATGTGATTAATACTGGATATTTTTTTACCAACCCAAATGCATCTTCGATTAGCTTTTTTTCTTGATCTTTTTCATAAAACACTACTTCGATATTTTTATCCAAGTCGTTTACCCCTTCTTCAATTCCGTCTCTTTTTAAGACGAAAACCCTTCTCATTCCGTCACTTGCTTCAAATCCTATAGCTGTTACTTTTTTATCCGCAATTTTCACGTCTGGTAATCTCATCCCATCTGTTTCTACTTCTATGTCTAGACTAATTCTTCGAATTTTTGGTACAGGTTGGTTTAGAAGTTCTGCCCAGTTTGATACTTCTTCTTGAAATTGTTTTGTATCTGTCATTCCTGTATTGGCTAATTTATCAAAAAGCATACTCTTCATTGCAAGATTTGTTTCATCAGACATCTCAAAGTCATGAGGAATTATCTTATCATTTTCAATTTTATAGTATTTTCCAATGATTAGTGAATTGTCGTAAAGATAGTTTTCATAATATTTGATATCTGATTCCCACGATTCTACCACATTTCTTATACTCTGTGTTGTTTGTGTACCTCCTATTGCCAATGGGTCTGTCACAATAATCTTTGAAATTGGAATTTCTTTGTCTTTTAAGGTGTCAATTTTTTTGACGGTTTTAATCTCTATGACGTCATCTCGTTCTGATAAAAATTCTAAATCCTCAGGAGCCATTTTTGAAAAACAATATGGTTGATGCCCAGTTTTATCTTCCCATATGTAGATCTTTTCAGATTCTGGATTGTAGAATTTGAGGCTAACTTTCTTGGTTTTTCCAAGATATGCTGCAGAAATTAATAGTGAATTTGGAATATTAGCTACTTCGTCTTGTTTAACGTTTTCAACTGCTTCCATGTCTATTCATTTTTGGTAATCAGCTTGGCTGCCCATTTTTCAATCTTAGCTTTATCTAAAATGTCAATTTCAACTCCTGCTTCTTTTATTAAATCATAATCAGTTCCTGGATATTCATCTAGACATACAAATTTTCTTATTCCAATGGTAATTGCCATTTTTGTACATTCTAAGCATGGGACATATGTTGAATACAATGTTGCTCCTTTCACTCCTGCCTCAATTCCTAAAATTGCACAATGCATAATGGCATTTGCCTCTGCATGATTGCACAAACACTTTCCTAATGATTCTCCTGCTTTTATTTTGCCTTCCATTCTATCACTACATCTTTTGCATCCTCCTTCAAAGCAATTTTTAATTCCTGGAGGTGTTCCGTTATATCCTGTTGCTAATTGTCTATGATCTCTAACTATTACTGCCCCTACATGTCTTGTTATACAGTTTGATCTTAATGCTGCAAGTTTTGCTTGAAGCATAAAATATTCGTCCCAGTTTGGTCTCTCAAAACCCTCAACCATGAAATTCTTTGATCTGGCATCTTATAATGTCATTGCATGAATTCTATCTTTTTTGATAAACCATTGGGTTGTATCTAATAAATTGGAAATATTAAATGACAAGTAAAACTGATCTCACTTTATGGGATCAGATTTTTTTGAACACAAACTGATTAAGCCAAATTCTATTGAATTGCGTGATTATCAGACAAATCTTTCTGATGATGCAAAACATGAAAATTCTCTAGTGGTACTTCCTACGGGTCTTGGTAAAACTACGATAGCATTGCAAATTATGGCTCATGTCCTCTCTCAGAATAAAGGTGGAGTGCTATTTTTGGCACCCACTCGAGTACTTGTAAATCAACATTATGATTTTCTTAAAGAAAATCTGCTTTTAGATGATATTGGAATTGTTACCGGTGAAGATTTAATCAATAAACGAAAAAAATCATGGATAAATAGCGTCATTTGTGCTACTCCTGAAATTACTCGTAATGATTTGGAGAGAAACATGATTGATACTGAGCAATTCAGCCTTGTGATATTTGACGAAGCTCATAGAGCAGTTGGAGATTATGCATATACTGCAATTGCAAATCACTTCAAAGATAAAGCTCTAATTCTTGGGATGACTGCCACTTTGCCAAGTGAAAAGGTAAAAGCTACTGAAATCATCACATCTCTTGGAATCCAAAATATCTTACAGCGAACTGATGAAAGCCCTGATGTTCAACCCTATATCCAAAAAACAGATACTGAATGGATTATGGTTGATCTTTCACCTGAAATGAAAGCGATACAAAAATGTCTACAACTTGCACTTGATGAACGTTACAAAACTCTTAGAAAAAATGGTATACAAATTGGTCAAAACCAATCTTTGTCTGCTTTGCTTCGAATTAGGCAATACGTTTTAACACAAAATCGTATTTCAGCAAAACCCTTGTTCACTGCAATTAGAATCACATATGCACTAAACATATTTGAAGCTCATGGCGTTACCTCCTTTCTAAAGTTCTGTGATAGAACCAAAGCAAAAAAAGGTGCTGGAATAAAAGACCTTTTTGAAAAAGATCTTAATTTTATGAGAGCCGTTGAATTAGCAAACTATGCAAAATCTCAGGGCATTGAACATTCAAAACTTCCAAAGCTACAAGATGTTATTGCATCTGTAAAAGACAAAGTCTTGATTTTCACCAGTTATCGTGATTCTGTTAATGTTATTAATGACACACTAAAGAAAATGGGAATTAATTCTGAAATTCTGATTGGAAAGGCAGGAGATACTGGGTTAAAACAACAAAAACAGATTGAAACTGTCCAAAGATTTCGAGATGGTGATACAAAAGTATTGGTTGCAACACGTGTAGGTGAAGAAGGACTTGATATTTCTGAAGTAAATCTGGTAATTTTTTATGATAATGTTCCAAGTTCTATACGATTTATTCAACGAAAGGGAAGAACTGGTAGAAAAGCTGCAGGACGTTTACTTGTGTTAATTGCAAAAGATACAATCGATGAAGCATATTATTGGATTGGTCAGCAAAAAATGAAATCCGCAAAACAGATGGGCGACAAACTTTCAAAAAAGATTGAATCTGGCGAATTAAATCCTACTGAATCTCTAGATAGTTTTCTTTAAGAATCGTCTTTATCTTCATCTGAGGTCTTTTTATCGCCACCAGGACCTACCATTTCTTCAGGTTTAACCTCATTATCCCATTTTCCTCTAATTCCTTTTAGTAATGCTAATCCTCCTGCAACCAAAATACCAAAAACTCCTGCAAACATCAAATTCCTATCTTGTAGTTGTTTTTCGCAGTCAATCTTTACTGGCAAATTTTCATCAGTATAATCATAACACTCTGAAAATTCTTTTGTTTGAATTGTAATGTCTTGATATTGTGTTCCAAATAGTGCCATAACTATGAATCCTATAGATAAGACTCCCACTCCGATCATCACAAAACGTATGTCGCTCATTGTGTAATTTATGCAGGTAGAATATTTTAATGAATTTGTAATTTTTGCTTTAATTTTCTAGAAAAAGCGTATATTGTACATGACGAATATCACTACAAATGGCGAAGTGGGCAGATTTTGTAGTTAGCGCAATACAGAAAGGATCTGGTCTTGCAAACATATCTCATGTACAAATTCATGAAGATTTGGAAAATGGATTTGGCCCTCCACAATTAATTGACAAATATCAACTATCTTCAAAAATTCAAAGAGGTATTACATTCATTACGGTTTTTAAAAAAAATGAAAATGACTGGGCTCCTGGTGAAACCATCAGAACATATGTCAAAGATGGCGAAGCCCACATCAGAACTGATGATAACAAAGTGGATGGTGATAATCTTGGGAATCTTCCATCTGTCG
>CACFJZ010000001.1 GCA_902566725.1 uncultured marine group I thaumarchaeote | reverse complement strand
AATGTCTGTATTAAACTCGTATTATTTCTCAAAAACCCTTCTTTATCTGCGTCTAAAATTGCTACAAGAGAGACTTCTGGAATATCCAGTCCTTCTCTTAGAAGATTTATGCCTACTAAAACATCAAATTCTCCTAATCTAAGCTGTCTTATCAGTTCAGTTCTTTGCAATCCTTCAATTTCTGAGTGTAGGTATCTTACTCTGACTTGTTTTTTTGATAGATATTCTGCTAAATCTTCTGCCATTCTTTTTGTTAATGTGGTAACTAGTGTTCGTTCTCCTTTTTTTGCTCTGACTGATACTTCTTTTATCAAATCATCCATCTGCCCTTCAGATTTTCTAATCTCTACTGTAGGATCAATTAATCCTGTAGGTCTAACCAATTGTTCCACAATCTTTTTTGATCTTTTCTTTTCATAATCTCCTGGAGTTGCAGAAACAAAAATCACATCTTTGAGTCTTTTCTCAAACTCCTCATACTTTAATGGCCTGTTATCAAATGCACTTGGAAGTCTAAACCCATAATCTATTAATGATTTTTTTCTGGAATAGTCTCCTTTGTACATTCCATGTAACTGTGGGAGTGTAACATGTGATTCATCAATTACAAGTAAGAACTCTTCTCCATAGAAATCTAAAAGACAAAATGCTGGTTCTCCTTCGTCTCTTCCATCAAAATGTCTAGAATAATTCTCAATTCCTGAGCAATAGCCTAATTCTTCTATCATTTCCAAATCATACTTTGTTCTCATTTCTAGACGTTGTCTTTCTAATTCGGGCAGTTTGCTTAATCTGTCTTTTAATTCACTCTTGATTGATTTTACTGCTTTATCTCGAATATCTTTTGCAATTAGATAATGTTTAGCAGGAAAAATCTTGAATGTTTCAACTTGCTTTTTTACTTCTAGAGAAACATTGTTCAAAACTAAAATTCTTTCAATTTCGTCACCAAATAATGAAATTCTGATTATATCTTGAGAATAAGCTGGAATAATGTCTATTGTATCTCCTTTAACTCTAAAATTTCCCGGTATTAATTCAACATCATTTCGTTCGTATCTTGCATTGATTAATTTTTTAATTATCTCCTTTCTTGATATTTCTTCATTTTTGTTTAGTGTAATGGCCATATCTTCCCATTCTTTTGGCGAACCTAGTGAATAGATGCAAGACACTGTTGATACTATTATTGTGGGTTCTCCTGATAGAAGCATTGCAGTAGCCTCCAGTCTCATTTTTTCAATTTTTTCATTAATCTGAGTATCTTTTTCTATATACGTATCAGTTTGTGGCATGTAGCTTTCTGGTTGATAGTAGTCGTAATAACTAACAAAATAGCCTACATTATTTTTTGGAAAAAATTGTTTTAATTCTGAATATAATTGAGCAGCTAATGTTTTGTTATGAGATATGATTAATGCATTTTTTCCAGTATTTGCAATTACATTTGCCACGGTGAATGTTTTGCCACTTCCTGTTACTCCTAGTAATGTCTGATTCATTTTTGTTTTAGAGCCTTTGACAAGCTCTTCAATTGCTTGTGGCTGATCTCCTGTAGGTAAGAAATCTGAATTTATCTCAAATTTTTGCATTAGTTACCATTGTTCTGAAGAAAAGATATAGCTAACTATCGAAATCTAGCAAACTGCTTCTCTAACTGTTTGTCCTGGGAAGTTTTTATCAAACCATTCTTTGTATTTTGGTTCATTATCGTATCTATCTTGATAGTGTTGCAAGTCTTTTTCAGGATCTGGGAATCCTGGTATTTTGGTTTCTTTATCTCCCATTTGTGGTACTAATACCTGTTCTATCGTTTGTCCTGGGAAGTTTTTATCAAACCATTCTTTGTATTTTGGTTCATTATCGTATCTATCTTGATAATATTTTAGATCCTTTCCAGGCGCTGGAAAATTTGGAACTTTTGTAGATGATACTAACATTATATCATCTTGGCATGTAATTCTCTTTTCTTCTTCTATCTCTGATGAGAATAAATCAGAACTACTTCCCATTAATGCTGCACCTCCTCCAATTATGATTACAGCAATTATTCCAATTATAATTCCGACAACTTTTCCTTTTCCTGATTTCTTTGTTGTACTTCTGTCAGTTTCAACATGTTCGATAAACTTTTCTTCGATTGTAGGTTCTTTTGATGCTAACTCTTCTTTTCTTGGTTCTGGTTTTCTTGTCTCAATACTTGGTTTAATGTAAGGATTACCTGAAGTTGCTTTTACCTCTGTAATTTTAAATGATGATTCTGTTGGTTTTCTAATTCTTGGAAAATTTGTTTTTGGTTTCTCAGAAGACTTCATTTTTGTTGTCATCTGTCTATGTCTTGGAGTCAAATACTGCTCCACTAGTGCATCAACATACTTTCTATCTTGCATTGAAATCATACTTTTTTTCTGAAATGATTCGATGATTTGCTTCAGTCTATCTGGGTTTCCTTTTCCAATTTCTAGTAGTTTTAGTGCGTCATCGATGGTAGAATCTGACATGTAATTACTCCTGTATTGAAATGTTTATAAAAATTGGTACTAACTTACCACACTTCATCTGTCTTTAAGACTGCTTTTCCTTCTTCAATTCCAAAACCCATTATTTCTAGAGTTTCTCTTGCAGTACTACTATTTTTTTCAAGTATTTTATTTGCAATGTCAATTTTGTCTTTTTTACTCATATTTTGACCAATCTTGTATTTTCCGTTCATCTCTTTTGGAATCACTTTGATCACTGCTGTATGTTCCAATACTCCCATATCTGATGTCATAGGCAAATATCCTCCTTCTGGCTGATACTTTTTCATCAATCCGTTTAATGCATGAACTTTTTCATCTTTGTCTTCGACAATTTTTGCATTTCCTTTGATAACTACGCTGATGTAAAATGTATCTGCAAGTGATGCATCATCTGGGTCTGAAAAATATGATGGTAAAAATTCTAAATTTCTGTCGACTTCAAAACCTACTTTTGAATCACGTTTGATATTATCGATTTTTTCTCCTCTTACATGTGAGTGCATGTAAATCATATCTTCTAAAAATACAAAATTCATTGGAATGATTTGTGGAAATCCATTTTCATCAATTGATGCAATTCTTCCAGTGGCCTCTTCATTCAAAAATTCTATTATCTTGTTTTTAGATTTTATAATTAATTTTCCAACTAATTGCATGTGGTTGTAGTATTTCTGTTAGTTAAATTATTTATCTTGATCTCTAAAGTATGGAATTACTTTACTTGCAAATTTGTCAATCGAGCCAAAGTAATTTGAACCCCAGAATCTTACAACAAAGTGATTACAACCTGCTTTGACAAATCTCTCAAATACTTGTATGACGTCATCTGGAGTTCCAACTCCTACTGATGATTTTGCAATTTCATCTGGTATTGTAGTTGCTGCTTCTCTCATTTTTACAATCCAATCTTGGTTTGACATTGAATATTCTGTAAAGTATTTCTTGAAATCAAATCCTTCTATGTCTTTTAATCCGTGAACTCTTAGTATCTCTGGTTTGAATAAACTTACTTTGATTGCTTCTTTCATCTTTGCCCATGATGATTCTTTATCATCTGCAAAGTAGACATCAATGTCCATTGCCATTTGGAAGTCTTGTTTATCTTCCTCAGTTCTCTCATTTTTATTCATAGAATCCACAATCTGATCTTTATGGTCTTCAAATAGTTCTGGTGTATATCCGATTGGTAACCATCCGTCTCCGTATTTTCCTGTCATCTCTAGTGTACGTTTTCCACCTGATGCCATGTAAATTGGAACGTGTGGTTGTCTAACTGATTTTGCTTGAAGACATGCTTCGGTTAATTGATAGTATTTTCCTTCCCAAGTTTTTCTATTGTCTGGGTCTGATTCATAAAGTTGTTTGATAACTTGAAGTTGTTCTTCAAATTTTGAAACTGGTTTATCAAATGGAATATTGAATTCTTTTAGATTTTGGGCCTCGCCTGCACCTATTCCTAAAGTACCTCTTCCTTTTGATAATCTATCTAATGTAATTGAGGCTAGTGCGATGTTTGATGGATGTCTTCGTAATGCATCTGTAACACATGTTCCTAATTCTACATTGTTTGTTACCGCTGCAATTCCTGAAAGCATGACCCATGGATCATTAACTATTGCATTGCTCCATTGTGGAACATTTGAATGGTCCATATACCATACAGAATTGTATCCTGTCTTGTCAGCCAAACTACACGCTGTTAAAATTTGATCTTCTGTTAATCCTAATCTCGCAACGTTTAATCCGTTTTGAATTCCGAATTTCATCATTTTGACCTGTTGTTACTCAAAAATTACCGTTAATAAAGCATAGCAGTATCTAACGGTACTAGTAAAAATAAAATATAAAAAAGAAATGGAATTCTAGAGATTTCCGGCTTTAATATCGTTAAGACATTTTACAACATCTTCTTTTGAAATTGGAATTGGGTTTGGATCTAAATGTCCTTTATCTGTCATAACGACATCTGCAGCTTGATCAACATCTGCTTTAAGGTCTAATTTATCAAATCCCATTTTTTCGACAATCTCTTTGAATCTGTCATAAAATATTGATTTGTTATGTTTGTGAGCAACTGTTGTACAAGATGAAAGTGAATATCCGTGTGGAACACCCTCATTTGAGAAGACATACGACAATGCATGTCCTAGTGTTGTTGAACAGTTTCCAAAGCCCATTCCTGATAACATAGAGCCATATGGATAATTCTCTGGTTTGTCATTCATGATTGCATCATACAATACATCGAATGCTTGTTTACACAAAGTCTTAGTTAGGTCATTTCCAAGTTTACTGTCATAACCTTCTGTTGCTTGTGCACATGCATCACATACTGAACTTTTGATTACTTGGTCTGGTGTACCGTCCATAAAGTATGAATCAATTACTGCTCTGTCTGCAAGGAATCTATCCTCTCTGAGTAGTTTTTTCTTTCCATCAAACTTTAGAACACAATATGTTGTCATTTCAGCACCTGTACCAAATGTTGTAGGAATTAGAATTTTCTCTACACCCATTTCAGAAGCTGCATACTTAACAACGTCCATTGAACTTCCTCCTCCTAATCCAATCATTGCACTAATGTTTTTGGATTTGTATTCTTCAATTACCTCATTCACCATTTCAATTGATGGTTCTGGTTGTACTTTATCGAACAACAAATAATCTTGTATGCCCATTCTTCCTAACCATTTGTCAGATAATTCTGGAGGAACAGTTGTTACTACCAATGCATTTTTTGGATATTCAGCTTGTGATAATGCATCTTCCCCAAATTGAATTACTTTGGGAATTCTTACTGTATCCATATGAAATGTAAAATCTCTATTCTTTTTATACCTTCCAATATCAAAAACTTAAGTTATTTTCATCTTAGTTACTTTATTGATTAAAAAACCATCTAAATTAACACTTAATCGTAATTCTCGCAAAGTTCTTTCAATATTGGATGAGGGTTTATCATCATCTCACTCTTCACTGCCTCTGAAAAAACACATCTTGCAAAATAAAATTAAACTCTCTAAATCTAGAATAGATCTAAAAAAATTTGATAACATATTCTTGATTGCACTTGGAAAATCAGCTGGCGTCATGAGTGAATTTGCTTCTAAAAAAATTAATTTTACAAAAGGGCTTGTAATTGTTCCATCCCATGTGAAACCAAAATTAAAAAAATCAACATTCAAAATTATTTCTGCTGGACATCCTCTGCCCAATCCTTCGAGTCTGATGGCTGGAAAGAATTTAGTTTCATTTTTGAATCAGACCGGGAAAAATGATTTTGTTTTGTTTTTGATATCTGGTGGTGGTTCTGCATTATCTGTTCTGCCAAATTCTATTTCTCTTCGTGAAAAAATACTTGTGAATGAGTTGCTAATTAGATCGGGTGCAAACATTAACGAAATTGCTTGTATCCGCAAACATTTGTCGCTCATTAAGGGTGGTCAATTAATTCAAAAAATGAATTGTAAAGGCGTTTCTTTGCTAGTCTCTGATGTTATAGGTGATGATATGGGCTCTATTTCATCTGGACTAACTTACTGCGATAATTCCACTTTTTCAGACGCTCTAAAAATTATCAAAAAATTCTCTCTTCAAAAAAAGATGCCACGTTCTGTCATGTCTGTTTTGAATTCTGGTCAAAAAGGCAAAATTCCTGAAACTCCGAAAAAACCTTTGATAAAAAATATTGTAATACTCAATAATTCTACATGTCTTTCTAAAATGAAAATAAAATCCAAATCCATGAATCTCAAAACTCAACTTATTCCAAATATTGCCGGAAATCTAAATCAAGTCACAAATTCACTTGCGTCAAAAGCACTTAACTCAAAATCTGATTGTATTATTTTTGGTGGTGAACCCACTGTTACTGTAACTGGAACTGGAAAAGGTGGTCGTAACCAAGAACTTGTATTACGCTTGTATGAAAAATTAAAAGATAAAAAATTTAATTTCACAATTGCATCTATTGGTACTGATGGAATAGATGGAAATACAAAATTTGCCGGTTCAATATTTTCTACTGATTTCCAATATGATGGAAAAACATATCTAAAAAATAATAATTCTTCATCATTTTTCAAAAAATATGGAGGGCTATTTGAAATTGGAATAACTCAAAACAATGTTAATGATATTGGTGTAATTCTTAGACATAGCTAAAAGAATCTCTTCCTGCAGTATCTTTGCCTTCTGCAAAAAGATGCCTTGTTGATAGATTATCTTTTGAATCGATTAATTGAAAATTCATTTTAACTTTACGTAATTCTGTTAATTGATTGATAAATCGAACCTTATCATTAATTATCTGATTATCTGATGTCTTATCTTGTGTGAAAATTTCATACATTGTTTTAGAATCACACATTACATTGACATGATCATTATCTTTTATAATGAATACTCCTAGTCCCCAGTAAATCCCAATATGTAATGCAATGAATTTTGATTCTTCTGTAGCTTTTACATCCAATTTCCCTCCTGACATGTATGCAGGTGGATGCTCTCGAATCTGTTCTACTAATTTTTCACCTGTTCTAATAGTCCAGGTATACTCTTTGATGTTTCCATCTATGAAAAGGTCATGTTCCATAAGTCAATCAAAAAGGTGTTTTTTGTCTATTTAATTTGTATTCTGGTCTTAATGATCCACATTGAAATTAATTTTCATGATGAAGTCACACAATTTCTTCAGAAAAATGGTTGATGAATTAGTCGAATTTTCAACACATGACCCTGAATTGGCTGACGGAATAAAGTGGCTTGATAGTCAGGCTCAAAAGAAAGGTATCACTTTCTATGACATGGTCTTTGAAGTACTGTATAGCCATGACATTAATTCTAAAGCACAAAACTGGCTGAAAACTAGAAATTAATCATTCTCTATCTTGTATTGGAATGTATTTACAACCTTGTGGACCCTCATACTTGCCAACGTAAGTTGCCTTTGGTCTATACAACATTGGTTTAGGTGCCGCTTCTGCAAATTTCTCTTCTATGACATGTGCTGCCCATCCAGATACCCTTGATATCGCAAAAATTGGTGTATTGAGATCCATTGGAATTTTTAACATGTAATACACTGATGCGCTATACAGATCCACATTTGGGAAAATATCTCTCTCTTTTCTATTTTTCATCAATCCTGCAGTAGTTTCTTCAACTTTTTTTGTAATAGAAAACCATGGCAATCCTGTCTTTTCAGATAATTTCTTTGATAATTCTTTTAGAACCATTGAACGTGGATCAACTGTCTTATACACTGCATGCCCCATTCCCATGATTCTATCTCCATTCTCAATTTTTCCTTTTACCCAATCTTCAACATTACTTTCTTCTTTAATAGATAACAACATTTTCATCACTTCAAAATTGGCTCCGCCATGCAATTCTCCACTTAATGCTCCAACTGCTGCACTTACTGCAGAATACATATGTGCACGTGTTGATGCAACTTCTCTTGCAGCAAATGTAGATGCATTGAATGTATGATCTGCATGTAAAATTAAACAAACATCAAAAACTCTTTCCATTTCTTTATCTGGTCTTTCTCCTGTTAACATATAGAGAAAATTTGCTGCATGACTTAGGTTTGAATCTGGCTCAATTGGTTCTTTATCATTTCTCACTCTTTCCCAACTTGCAATGATTGTTGGAACTTTTGCAATTAGATTTATTGCTCTTTGATGACTAATCTCTTTTTCAGTACCTTTCTCATCATAATATCCTGCAAGTGCTGCAACAAATGCCTGTAAGACGTCCATGGGATGTGCATTTTTTCTCCAATTTCTCATATTTTTCTGCATTTGCACTGGGATTGCTCTTGCTTCTTTCAACCTTGATGTAAATTCTTCAAATTCTTCTTGATTTGGCAGATGATCATGTAAGAGTAAAAAACAACATTCCTCAAAATTAGAATTCTTTGTTAAATCTAAAACATCAAATCCTCTGTAAATTAACTTGCCTTTTTCTCCATCAATTAAGGAAATCTTGGTATCTGCAATTGGGATATTTCTTAATCCTATATTTTTTGTTTCCATACTCTCGCCCCGATTTTTTTACTATTAAATTTTCAAGTGGTTTTGAACCTAAATCTCTAAAACACTCCGTTTCAGTCAATAATTTTCGATGTAGAAAGTCTAAAGAATCAAAGTTTGCGCATATTACGCCATATTTCATCAATTTACATGTCCACACTCTCGGAACGCGAAATGCGAAAAAAAATCGATGAAGAAATTCTCAATGCTACACCTGAATTTTTAGAAAAACTTCAAAAATATGACCAAGAGAACCAACTGAACTATTCTACGATTTATGAAATATATTCCACAATTATTAATTCAGAAAAAACCGTTTCTGCAAAATCAAAATCAAAATAAGCATTTTTGGTTTAAATGAGGGATGGCAAATTTCATCATAAATGGTAACTAAAACAAAAAAATCAAAAATTGTATGTGTTTCTCACAAAGAAGATGCAGATGGAATTAGTTCTGCGGCATTAATTAAACAAGCATTTGGTGGTGAAACAATCCTAGTTGATTATCCTGGAATGATGGATGACATGGAGCCTTTACGAAATGATGAATCTCTTAAAGAATTATACATTTGTGATCTGGGTTTAAACAAAAAAAATGAATGTGATTTTGTTGAATTTTTAACACAATTACGTAAGCGTAGTGTAAAAATTGCATATCTTGATCATCACGATCTTGACAAAAAAATTATCAAACAATTAGAAAAAATCAAAGTAAAAGTTGTTCATGATACAAATGAATGTGCATCTGTTCAGGTTTATAATACATACAAAAAGAAACTAAATGATCATGCTGCATTTGTTGCTGCATGTGCTGCCATCACAGATTACATGGAAGATCGTCCAATTGGTTCAAAACTTCTTCAAATCTTTGATAGACAATTTGCTTTAATCAGTGCAACCGTTCTGACATACAATATTGTTGGACATCAAAAAGAACCTGATTACTTATTATATCTGGTAGATGAGTTAAGTGAATCCAAATATCCCCATGAAATTCCAAACTCTTATGAATTTGCACAATTACAAGTTGAAAAACTTGCATCAATCATATCCAAAGTCAAAGAAAATATGAAATTAAAAAAGAATTTGGGATACATGGAAATTACAGATTCTGGTGCAAGCGGTGCAGTGAATTTTGTTCTAGGTTTATCTGGAAAAGATGTCGGTGTCGCATACAAAGAACGAGTTGATTATGGAGTTTATGCTGTTTCTGTTAGAGGTTCAAAACAATGTAAAATACATCTTGGAAAATTAATTAACAAAATTGCAACAGATGTTGGTGGCTCTGGCGGTGGTCACGACAAAGCATGTGGCGCATCTGTCCCAAAAGATAAAATAACTAAATTCATTAATGCAATAAACACATCCCTAGGAAAATAAAATGTCTACTCAATCGCTAAGAAAAGATCACAAGTTAATTGAAAAAGTATTACAGGCTTTAGATGCTACAATAAAACTTCTCAAAGACGGAAAACAAATTCCTGAACAAATACTTCTTCCCACCATTGATTTTACTCAAAACTTTACTGATGTTTGTCATCATGGTAAAGAAGAAGAGGCATTTTTCCCTGCACTTGAGAAGGCTGGAATGCCTACTCATATGGGTCCAATTCGAATGATGCTCGTAGATCATGAACGTACTAAAGCAATAGCTGAAAAAATAGAAGAAGCATCAAAAAAATATCTTGAAACAAATGATTCTGAGGATCTAATTCTCTCACTTGAGGTGTATGTTCAACATGTTACAGAACATCTGTGGAAAGAAAATAACCGTTTATTCATGATGGCAGAAGCTCGATTAAACCATGCTGCAAAAGATGTTGACAAACATCTGGAAGATGTAGAAGAGAAAAAACTCAAAGAACTTGGTAAAACACGTTCTGATTATGAAGCATTAGCTGATGATCTAGAAAAATCTGTCTCTGAGATTAAGTAGAAAATTCTACGACCATATCAATTTCTACTGTTGAATTTAATGGAAGGCTTGCAACCCCGACTGCGATTCTAGAATGTTTTGCCATATCTCCAAATATTTCGACTAGCAAATCTGATGCAGCGTTGATTACTTTTGGTTGTTCTATAAAACTTGGACTGGAATTCACAAATCCTGAAATCCTTACAAATTTTCTAATTTTATCTAATGAACCTAGATTTGCTTTTAATTGAGCAAGTCCATTAATTATGCAAATTTTTGCTGCATCCCTAGCTGATTCTAATGATTGTTGTTCTGGAACCTTTCCTTCAAAAATCACTTTTCCATCTCTCATAGGAATTTGTCCTGAAACAAAAGCAAGATTTCCTGTGGTCACAACTGGAATGTATGAACCAGCTGGACTAGGCGGTGTTGGAAGTTCGATTGATAATTCTCTTAATCTGTCTTCAATCATGAATTTTCATTCAAACTTGGATATTTAGTCTTATTTGAGAATTATTCAGGCGTCGAGACTGATTTCAGTTGATTTTATTTTACCAAAATTTCGATACCAGTTTACTCTCGCTAATACCTAGTCAAATCACGACTGAATTCATCTGTGAAATAATATGAGTATGGCTCCACAAGAATTAGAAAAAAGCGCTAGCAAATATGCAGCATCTGCTATTAGAGCTGATTCTCAAGGTGCTGCCGGTATGGCAATTGAGGATTATCAAAAAGCCTCTGACACTCTTATGAAATTAATTCGCCTTTATCCTACAAGTAGTTTAAACAAAATCTATATGGATAGTTTTAAAAAATATCAGGAACGAATCAAGGCTTTACGTGAAACTCGTGGTGATATTGAACCTGTTGTTGACCCAAACGCATCTCCTGAGGAGCAAAAAAAGGCACTTGCAAGAGCACAACCACACAAAGATGATGATAATGATCTTGAAGACCTTGTAATGAAAGAAAAACCTGATGTAAAATGGTCTGAAGTTGTTGGACTAGAAGATGCAAAAGGTGCTTTACGTGAATCTATTGTATATCCAAGTAAAAGACCTGATTTATTCCCATTAGGTTGGCCACGTGGAATGTTACTTTATGGTCCTCCTGGAACCGGAAAAACTATGCTAGCAGCAGCTACTGCAAATGAATTAGATGGTTATTTCATTAATGTCGATGCCGCATCCATGATGAGTAAATGGCTTGGTGAAGCAGAAAAAAATGTTTCAAAATTATTCAATATGGCAAGAAAGTACAATGAACGTGAAGGAAAACCCGTCATTTTATTCATTGATGAAGTTGATTCTTTACTTGGAGATAGAAATAGTGAAGTTGGCGGAGAAATTAGAGCAAAAAATCAATTCTTATCAGAATTAGATGGTGTAAATGGGAAAGGCAAAGAAACCATGATGTATGTAATTGGGGCAACTAACAAACCATGGAGCTTAGATGAGCCTTTCTTGAGACGATTTCAAAAACGAATCTATGTCTCTCTTCCAAATCAAGATGCACGGAACAAATTATTCGAACAATATACGAGCCCATTAAAGAAATCCTCAAGATTCAATCTTGTAACTCTTGCAAAACAATTTGATGGATATAGTGCAAGTGATATTAAAGATGTATGTCAGGGTGCTCAGTTGTTAGTTGTAAATGAATTATTCAAATCCTCCACTTATCATGAACCTGTAGAAGGTGAAACTCCACAAGATCCACGTGAGTTAACAATGGCTGACTTTAAAGATATTAAATCAAAAAGAAAACCTAGCGTCTCCATTGAAAACATCCGTGCATATCATAAATGGAGTGAATCATTTGGTGCACTCTGATCGGTCTTGACATCGATCAGCAAAGAAGCTTTTAAATCCTGATTCAAAGAGACTTGTAGAGGGTCACAATAACTACAAAGAAATCCAAACATGCAAACAAGTTTGGGAAGCTGATCCTTTCTGATGGTACTGTTTTAGATGGAATGGGATTTGGCTATTCTACCACTGTATTTGGCGAAATTGTCTTCAATACAGGAATGGTAGGCTATACTGAGGCTTTAACTGATCCATCTTACAATGGCCAAATCCTCACCTTAACTTACCCTCTAGTTGGAAACTATGGAATTCCTGATTTAGACGCAGTTGATGAGGATGGAATTTCTAAATTCTTTGAATCTGATGTGATGCAGATTAGAGGTCTTGTGATTCATGAATTATCTCAAACTGCAAGTCACTGGAATCTGAAAATGACTTTAGATGAATGGATGTTTAATGAAAAGGTTCCAGGAATATCTGGAATTGATACTAGAGCAATTACTAAGAAACTTACAAGTAGTGGTGTAATGATGGCTGCGTTGGTAGTCTCTGATGAGGAAATTGACGTTGAAAAAATACAAAATGAACTTTCTAATATCAAAACATACACTTCTGAAAAATTCATGGATATTGTATCTACTAAAGAAGAAAAAATCTTTGGCACTGAAAACCAATCCGTTGTCGTCATTGATACTGGTGCAAAAAATGCAATTGTTAGAAATGTAAGAGAATTGGGTTACAAAGCAATAGTTGTCCCATGGGATACTTCTTACGAAAAAATAATGTCATATAATCCAAAAGGTGTTGTACTGAGTAGCGGTCCTGGAGATCCCCAAAACTGCCCTGATACAATTGACACTGCAAAAAAACTCATTGAAAATAATATTCCTACTCTAGGTATTTGTCTAGGTGCACAAATCATTGGAATTGCAGGAAATACTGAAACTTACAAACTAAAATATGGACATCGTGGTCAAAACAAACCTTGTGTTAATTTAGAAAACAATCAAGTATTTGTTACTAGCCAAAACCATGGATATGGAATTAAACCTGAGTCTTTAGAAAAATCTGATTTCAAATTATGGTTTGCAAATGCTGATGATGATACTGTTGAAGGTATTAAACATAAAACCAAAAGCTGTATCGCAGTACAATTCCATCCCGAAGCTGCACCTGGTCCTTTTGATTGTAAATATGTCTTTAACGAATTAAAAAAATTAATGGAGAAATAAAAATGCCAAAAAATGAATCACTGAAGAAAATTCTTGTACTTGGAAGTGGTGCAATAAAAATTGGTGAAGCTGGAGAATTTGATTATTCTGGAAGTCAATGTTTGAAGGCAATTCATGAAGATGGAATCAAAAGTGTTTTAATCAATCCAAATATTGCAACAATTCAAACAGATACTCGTTTTGCAGACCAGGTTTACCTTTTACCTGTCACGCCAAAGTATGTAGAATCCATTGTGGAAAAAGAAAGACCTGATGGAATAATGCTCGCATACGGTGGACAAACTGCATTGAACTGTGGTGTAAAATTAGAAGAGGCAGGAATTCTCAAAAAATATGATGTTAAGGTTCTTGGAACTCAGGTAAATGGAATTAAAAACACTGAGGATAGACAGCTTTTCAAGGATTCTATGCGTGAAGCAAACGTACCTGTCCTCAAAAGTAAAACTGTCACAAATTTTGAGGATGCAAAAAAAGTTGCTGAAGAATTATCATATCCTGTAATCATTCGGGTAGCGTATACTTTAGGTGGGCGTGGTGGTGGAATTGCTCATAATGAAATTGAGCTCCATGAGATTGTAGAACGTGGTTGTAAGGCTAGTCTTGTAGGTCAGGTCTTGGTCGAAGAATACATTGGTCATTGGAAGCAAATTGAATACGAGGTAATGCAAGACTATGATGGAAATAATGTAATTGTATGTAATATGGAAAATGTTCTTTCTATGAAGGTTCATACCGGTGATAATATTGTAGTTGCTCCTTCCCAGACAATTAACAATCATGAATATCATATGCTACGAACTGCGGCTCTACGTGCTACAAAACATGTTGGAATTGTAGGTGAATGTAATATACAATATGCACTTGACTCTGACTCGGATCGATATGTTGCAATTGAAATCAATCCTCGTCTTTCACGTTCTTCAGCTCTTGCTAGTAAAGCCACTGGTTATCCTCTGGCATACATGTCTGCAAAGATTGGTTTAGGATACAATCTATCTGAACTTGTAAACCGAATTACAAAAAGTACAACTGCATGTTTTGAACCATCACTTGATTATGTTGTTTGTAAACACCCTCGATGGGATTTCTCAAAATTTGAACTTGTTAATCGTAAACTCGGTGTAACAATGAAATCTGTTGGTGAGGTCATGGCTGTTGGAAGAACATTTGAAGAATCTTTACAAAAGGCAATTCGAATGCTTGACATAGGAAACGATGGTCTTGTCTTAAATCGTTCAAATGGTAAAACCTACAACGAAGAAGAAATTGAATACAAACTCTCACATCATGATGATCAAATATTATACAATGTTGCAATTGCATTAAAAATGGGGGTATCTGTAAATAGAATATACGAACTATCTGCAATTGATCCTTGGTTTATTGAAAAAATCCAAAACATTGTAAACACTGAATCAAAACTCAAAGAATCTGAATTAGATGAATCTGTTTTGCGAAATGCAAAAAAGATGGGATTTTCTGATAACCAGATTGCACGAGTCAAAGAGAAAACTCCTGATGAAGTACGTGAAATTCGTAAAAACTTTGGAATCATTCCTGCTGTGAAACAAATTGATACTTTGGCTGCTGAATGGCCTGCAGTAACAAACTATCTCTATCTGACTTATGGGGGAAATACAAATGACATCAAGGTCTCCCCTGATGAAAAAGGAATTGTTGTGGTGGGTGCAGGCCCATATCGAATTGGAAGTAGTGTTGAATTTGATTGGGGAACTGTGAACATGGTTTGGGGTCTACAAGAAAATGGAGAAAAAAATGTATCAGTTGTTAATTGTAATCCTGAAACTGTATCTACTGATTATGATATTTGTACACGTCTATACTTTGAAGAACTTACCCAAGAGAGATTACTGGACATTGCTGACTTTGAAAACCCTAAAGGTGTAATCACATGTGTGGGTGGACAAACTGCAAATAATTTGACACCTGGTCTTGCACAACGTGGAATCAATATCCTGGGAACAAGTGCCGTTGATGTCGACCGTGCAGAAGACCGTTCAAAGTTTAGCGCCGAATTAGATAAACTTCACATTAAACAACCAAAATGGCAAGCATTTTCAAATCTCAACGAGGCAAGAAATTTTGCACAAGAAGTTGGTTTTCCTGTAATTGTCAGACCTTCCTATGTTCTTTCTGGTGCTGCAATGAAAGTTGTTTGGTCTCAAGATGAACTCAAAACATATGTCAAAGAGGCAACTGATGTATCTCCAGATCATCCTGTTGTAATTTCAAAATTCATGTTAGACTCACTTGAAGTTGATGTTGACGGAATTAGTAATGGCAAAGAAGTAATTATTGGTGCAATAGTGGAACATATTGATTCTGCTGGAGTTCATTCTGGTGATGCAATGATGTGTATCCCCCCTTGGCGTCTTAGTAATAAAATAATTGAAACTATAAATGATTACACCAAAAAAATTGCATTAACATTTAATGTTAAAGGTCCATTCAATCTTCAATTCTTAATACACGATGACCATGTTTATGTAATTGAACTAAACATTCGTGCATCTCGTTCCATGCCCTTTGTATCAAAACTAGTGAAGACAAATCTTATCTCTCTTGCATCTAAAGCAATCCTGGATAAACCATTACCTAAAATTCCTGAAAACAAATGGCAAAAAATCCACAATTATGGAATAAAAGTTCCTCAATTCTCATTTATGCAACTAGATGGTGCAGATATTGCATTAGGAGTAGAAATGCAATCTACTGGAGAAGCAGCTTGTTTTGGAAATAGTTTCTATGATGCACTATCCAAAGGTTTGACCTCTGTTGGTTATAATTTACCTGAAAAAGGAACTGCTTTGATTACTGCTGGAGGTACTGAAAACAAAGAGAAACTTCTCCCATCAATTGCAAAACTTAAGCAACTAGGATTCAAATTATTGGCCACAGAACATACTGCTGAATTCTTTGAAGAAAAAGTAGGTGATATTGAAATTGTACATAAAATATCTGAACCTGAACGTAAACCAAATATCTCTGATCTATTATATGAGAAAAAAATTGATTTCATCATAAACATCCCTAGCACACTTTCCTTGGAAAAATACGTTGGAATGCTAGACGATGAATATCAAATTAGAAGAAAATCCTTGGAATTGGGAATTCCGGTACTTACAACAATTGAATTGGCTGATTCTTTTGTAAAGACCTTGGAATGGCTACAAAGCAATGAGACCACCAAAGATCCTATTGAGCCATACGACTCTATCGAGTAATTTTTCAAACCCTCCTACAAAACCTGATTAATAATTGACTCATTTCCAATTATGGTTCCATCTAAAGTTGCAATCTTTGCAATTGCCGAATCTTTGATTTTCTCAACTATTGGTGAAATTGATTTTTTGTAATATCGTTTTTCTGTGGCATAAAAATAAGGATTGAAAGATGGAATAATTGTAATGTTGATTTTTCCTTTTGTAGATGGAAAAATTTTTGATTTATCTGTTTTAATTGAAATCCAAATTCTTTTTCCATTTAACAAAGAATTTTCATCAAAATACACTGGATGTATATGTCCCATTATGATGTTGTTTATATTTGAATAATTCTTTGATGGCATTGTATGTCCATGTGTTAACAAAACATCATCAATAATCATGCCTTTAGAACTGATTAGTGTTACATTGTCAGGAATTAATCTTGTAATGTTTGCGTCATGATTTCCTGGAACTAATATTATTTCTAATGAATTCAACTCTTCAAAAAAATATGGAACATCATTCCATTCTGATTTTGTTATATTTTGTATGCTTGACTTAACATCGCCTAATAAAATCAATGTATCTGGATTTTCTTTTTTTATAATTTTCTTCACATTGTCAATTATATCATTAACTGAAGAATTCTTACTATTTGCTATCTTGTTTGATGAAAATTTATGTTCGAATCCTATATGAAGATCAGAAATTACCAAATTTTTTTCATCATTTTCTAGTATTAGTGCTGGTTCTGAATCTATTATTCTTGTGTTTACCATCAAGATTATACGTTTGTCTTAGATTAATTCCTTATGTCTACTAAACAAGAAAAGATTAATGCTGTTGTAACTGAAAGAAGAGTTAAACTACATCGTTTTAACCCCAGCCAAAGAGAAATCTGGACTATCGTTGGAAAAGAGAAAGAACATTGGATTGATCCACAATCCAATTTCTGTTCATGTTCTGGATATTATTTTGGAATGATTAAAAGTAATTCTCCTTGCTATCATTTAGAATCTGTATTTCTTGCAAAAAAAGAAAATAAATTTGAAATTATCGAATTCAATGACGATGAATACGAATCATTCATTTCTGGAATTGTAAGTGATTTATAATCACTCTAGATTAATCTCAAAAAGATCTTCTTTGGAAACTCCTTTCCAAACCCCAATCATTCCTTCTGGCTCACATTCTTCTACTGCAGTAATTTGTTGAACTTTGATATGGTTAGGGTTTGGTCCTGGTGGCCATAACTGCACCATATAGTCTCCAACTTCGCCTGCTTGTTTTGGATTGCCCATGATTGCATTGTCTTTTTGAAATCCATTACTTTCTAATGAATTCAGCATTTTCTCATGCAAGTCCATTCTTCCATGAAGGAAAAGATAGACTTTCTTACTTGAATCAACTTCTGCCATGTCATATTCTCAAAACATGCGCAAATAAATCTAGTTTAGGCAAGATCATTAGATATTTAAATTACCTAGAAAAATGACAAGACATGACATCTGCAGACAAATTTGGTGTAATATTCTCAATCGCTTTTGCTGCAGCAATGATCGCTTTAATGGGTGGACTTTTGCAAGCAGACACTGCTCCAACAGCACCAAGTGTTGCAGCACCTGCACAAACATATTCTCCACCACCAGCTCCTGCAGCAGCACCTGCACCAACACCTAGCATGGCTCCACAGGCAGCACCTCAAACTTCCTCAAGTGAGAATTTGAAATATACAATCAGAGGTGGTATAGTTGATTCTATTTCTCAAGATGAACATCACAATGCAGTAAAAATTATGATGGACTCTAGACTAGACGGACAATTAACAATTACAGTAACAGATGATGCAGTTACTCCATTTGAAGATGGAGCATACTTTGTAACAATTGATGGTGAAGAAGTTGAATTCACTCAAGTAGGAAAACGATTAACAATTGATTTTATGGCAAACTCTCAAAAAGTTATGATTTTCGGTGAAGGTTACAAATCTGGAGGACACTCTATGGGTCACTCTGAAGATTCTAAAGAACATGAAGCAATGATGGCAGCAGAAGCAGCAGAAGCCGCAGCAGCAGAGAAAGCAGCAGCAGAGAACGCAGCAGCAGAGAAAGCAGCAGCAGAGAAAGCAGCAGCTGAAGCAGCTGCCGCAAAGGCTCCAATGGAAGCAACTGTTGAACCAGTCGCAGGTTCTGGAGCACCAGGATGTGAAGCTACTGAATGTTACACTCCATCTACAGTTACAATTGCAGCAGGCGGAACAGTAACCTTCTCGAACACTGATACTGCACCACACACATCTACTAGCGGTTCTGCAGCAGATGGCCCTGATGGTGTATTTGATACAAGTCTAATTATGGCAAATGCAAGTTATTCTGTAACATTATCTGATGCAGGAACTTACACTTACTTCTGTATGGTCCATCCATGGATGGAAGGTACAATTATAGTCGAATAAACTGATTAAAAGTTAGATTGGTTAGAATCGGCGGAGTTATTGTAATTGGAGCAATATTAACAGTAATTGGTATCTCTTTTCTTTTCTATTCTGATGAAGTTCTAACTGATGTTAAGGTATCCAACTTTGGAGAACCAATACAAGTTGGTGATATCATGTTTGACATTCAATATGTTGCAAACTTTGAATATCTTGAAAAAACTAAAGAATTCAAAATAGCTGAACAAGCTGAAATTGATAGAGGACTAATCGAGGCTTCGAATGAAAAACCTGAACACACGTATTTTCAAATTCAGGTAACTGCTGAAAATAAGGGAAGTGAGATTGTTAGATTAACTGGCGGTCAACTTCATCTTTATGATGATTCAAACACACGTTACAGCCCAACATTTGTTGGATACGGCGATAGTGAATTATCATTGATTGATTTAGAACCTCAAAAAGCAGTTACATTGACAACTCAGTTTGATATTGAATATGATGAAGAAATGCAATATAGAGTTGGTATAGTTCCAAATCGACATGGTATGGAAGGAACTCAGGAAATTGCATTCATCTGTATCAGAAACTGTAGTTAACTTCTAGAACATCTGCATCTAACATAAACAACCTTGAATTCACCATTTGTTTTTACATTATGTGACATTGGACTCTGGCAATATCGGCATTCTGTAAATCCATGGTACTCTTCTACTGTGATCTTCTCTGTCTTCCATGATTTACTCTCTTCATCCCAATAGACTGAGTCGATCTCTTTTGGGTCTTCCATACTATTATTTTATTTAGTAATGTTTGAATTTTTTGAAACGGTTAAATTGCATGTCTTAAGAGTCGATTTAATGAAGGTAATCACTGTTGGAAGTCGAGTCTTTGTTACTAGTTTCCAACTTGCTGGAGTTCAAGGTAAAATTGTAGAATCCCCCGAAGATGCCTTTGACGAAATCAAAAAATTATACAATGATTCTGAAGTTGGTCTTGTTCTTGTAAGTGATGATTTAACTGAAAAAATCAATGATCAACTAACAAAATTACGTGCAGAAAAGTCTACACCTTTAGTTTTTGCCCTGCCCGCATCAGGAAGTGAAAAATCTGAGGTTGATTATAGAGTAATGCTCAAAAAAATCCTCGGTGTATAAATATAGAAAAAATTATCATCTAACATGAAAGCAGCTGTTGTAAAAGGTAACTCAAAAATCGAAATAGAAGATTTTGATATCTCTGATTTAAAACCTAATGAATTATTGATAAAAATGCAATCATGTGGAATTTGTGGCTCTGATGTTGAAAAAGTATTTGGAAAATATGGTCAACCATCAATGCGGTTAGGTCATGAACCTGCAGGTGAAGTTATAAAGATTGGAAGTAATATTTCTGATTTTAAAATAGGAGATCGTGTTTTTACTCATCATCATGTTGCATGTTATTCAAAAGATTGTCATGAATGCAGTCATGGAAATGAAACTATGTGTAAAAAATACTATGAATCAAATTTGAACCCATGCGGTCTTGCTGATAATTACGTTGTACCTGAATGGAATGTAATTCATGGCGGTGTCTTGAAATTACCTGAACATGTATCCTATGAAGAAGCTGCTTTAATTGAACCATTTGCATGCTGTGTTCGTGCTTGGTCCAAGTTCAAATATCAAAAAAATGATACGGCTGCAATATTGGGTGTTGGTCCAACTGGCATGATGCATGTTTTACTTGCTAAATCATTTGGTTTCTCAAAAATATTCTGTATGGACTTAAATGACTTTAGACTAGATTTTGTAAAAAAATTCAATGTCACGTCAATTCGTTCTGATGATCCTAAATTAGCAGAAAAAATTCACGATGAAACAAGTATTGGTGTTGATGTTGCAATAGTTGCAACTAGTAGCTTACATGCATTTCAGGATGCTCTAAAACTTGTAAGAAAAGGTGGAACCGTTGTAATGTTTGGTGTGCCAAATAAAGGTGCAACCACTGAAATTGATATGAGTCTTGTTTATTCTAAAGAAATTAGTATCGTCACAACTTATGCTGCATCTGATCATGACACAAAAGAAGCTCTTGAATTAATATCGTCAGGAAATGTTGATGTAAAATCTCTCATCACTCACAAATATTCCTTAGAGGAATCCCAAAAAGCATTTGAACATGCAAAAACTGGCGATAATGCCATGAAAATAATTATTGAGAACTAAGAAAGGCTTAAGAAAGGCAATTTTTTTTCAACAAAATAAGAAAATGGACTGGGGCTTAAAAAATAGAATTGCAAGAATAATCACTCCTGCAGATAATCGTGCATTAATGCTTGCAGTTGATCATGGTTATTTCTTAGGACCAACTGAAAAACTAGAAGACCTGAAAAAAACAATCGCTCCATTGGCAAAGCATTGTGATTCATTAATGATTACTCGTGGTGCATTAAGAACTTCTGTAAATCCTGATTATCCTGTACCTATCGTATTACGTGTTTCTGGAGGTACTAGCATTATTGGTGAAGATCTATCTCAAGAGGATATTACCGTCAGCATAAAAGATGCTTTACGACTAAATGTTTCTGCAGTTGCAATGTCAATATTTGTTGGCTCAAAATATGAATATCAAACAATTGTAAATCTTGGAAAGTTAGTTAATGAAGCTGAAGAATATGGAATTCCTGTTTTAGCTGTAACAGCTGTAGGAAAAGAAATAGGAACCAAAGATGCTCGATATCTTTCCCTTGCATGTAGGACAGCTGCTGAACAAGGCGCACATATTGTTAAAACATACTATTGTGAAAACTTTGAAAAAGTTGTAAATTCATGTCCTGTTCCAATAATAATTGCAGGTGGCAAAAAAATCCCTGAAAAAGATGCTCTAAAACTAACTTATGATGCTCTAAAAGCAGGTGCAGTTGGTGTAGATATGGGACGTAATATTTGGCAATCTGAAAACCCTGTTGCAATGATTAAAGCAGTTCATTCAATAGTACATGGAAGTAACAATGCTGATCAAGCATTTGCATTATACAAACAATTGTCTGGTAAACCAAATCAAAAATCAAAAAACAACAAACAAAACAACAAACAAAACAACAAACAAAACAACAAACAAAACAACAAACAAAAAAAGAACTCTAATAAAAAATCAAAAAAACGTAACTAATTATCTAACTTTGACAAATGAATATGGACTATTTTCCATGTTGGCTTTTTAATTAAGACAAAGGTTGCTCTTCCTCCAATTGTAATATGTTCTCCTGTGAATGCTTTGTTATCCACAAGCATTCCTTTTTGAACTAATTCTAAAGCAACTACTGCAGTATCTCCAAATATGCTTATTTTGGTATTGTTTATTTTATAATCATAGTCTGATATGCTGACAAATCGTAATTCTTCTAATGCTATAGTTGTTGCATAGTCTTTTAGATCATATGGTGGAACATCACTAAAACTTGAAAATGATGAATCATTCACTTGAATGTCTTTTAGAATCTCTAGTTTTTTTGATTTCCCAATCTCAAAGAATGTCTCAATGATTCTGATAATTTCTTCTTGCTCTGACATGTTATACCATTTCTCAAAAAGGAATGTTTATAGGTGCATCTCCTAATTTTGAATTTACTATGCAACAACAAGCAACAATTGGCACTTTTGGTATTACCTTGCTAGTTGACCTGCTGCTGTAGACATACAGCCAATTACACGATTAAATTAGGATTATGAGTGATAATAATAAAATGAATGAAACTATGATCGGCGCAACTGCGCTTATGAAAGCATTGGAAAAAGAAGGAGTAAAGGAAGTCTTCGGTCTACCGGGAGGTGCGAACCTTCCAATGTATGATGAATTGGGAAAAAGTAACATTCGTCATATTTTGGTAAGACATGAACAATCTGCTGCTCATATGGCAGATGGTTTTGGTAGAGTTAGCAGAAAACCTGGTGTATGTTTTGCAACTTCTGGACCTGGTGCAACAAATCTCTTAACTGGAATTGCAACTGCTCAGGCAGATTCAGCTCCAATGGTTGCAGTTACTGGACAAGTACCTGTGGCAATGATTGGAAAAGATGCATTCCAAGAAAGTGATATTATCGGTATGGCAAATCCTGCTTTAAAATATTCATATCAACCTAGAACTCCTGAAGAAATTCCAACTATGGTAAAACAAGGATTTTACATTGCTGAAACTGGACGTCCAGGACCTGTTCTATTAGATATCCCAAAAGATGTCCAACAAAATGAAGCTAACATTCCATTTCCTGATGAAGTTAGAGTACCCGGTTATCATCCATGGACTGATCCTGATATGCAAAATACTGCACGTGCAGTAGAATTATTGTTATCTGCTCAAAAACCAATTATTCTTGCAGGCGGTGGTGTAATTATTTCATCAGCATTTGCAGAATTACAATCAATTGCTGAATTACTAATGATTCCTGTTGTGACTACATTCAAAGGAAAAGGTGCATTCCCTGAAGACCATCCTTTATCGTTAGGTCCAATTGGAATGCATGGTCATGCTGAAGCTAATAAATTAATGACTGAGGCTGATTGTGTTTTAGCAATTGGAACAAGATTCTCAGACCGTTCTGTTGGCACTTTTGAAGAATTTGAAAAGAACTTGAAGATTATTCATATGGATGTTGATCCTGCAGAAATTGGTAAGAATCAAACAACTTCTGTTGCCGTAGTAGGTGATGTACGTACCTCATTGAGAATATTTGGTAAATTATTGATGGATAAAGCTGTTAGACCTTCAGATGACAATCCTTGGTTAAAACATGTAAAAGAAACAAAACAATATTGGCGTGAAAATTTAAAATTACATCCTGGCGAAATGGGTGCTGCAAAAATCCTTAGAAAATTAAGAGAATTACTTCCTAAGGAATCTATTGTTACAACTGAAGTTGGACAACATCAAATGTGGGCATCATTATTCTTTGACGCCATACATCCTGGAACTTTCTTTAGTTCTACCGGTTTAGGAACTATGGGTTGGGGATTTCCAGCTGCTATTGGTGCAAAAACTGCACGTCCTGATGTACCTGTTGTTGACATTGCAGGTGATGGTAGCTTTAACATGACTGAACATTCACTTGCAACTGCTGTCTTAGAAGACTTACCTGTAATTGTATTCTTGATTAATAATTATTCATTAGGAATGGTTGCACAATGGCAGCGAACTTTCTATGACCGCAGAATGGTTGGTGTTGATCTTAAGAAATGTCCTGATTATGTTAAATTAGCTGAATCATACGGCGCACAAGGAATACGTGCACAATCAATGGATGAGCTTGAAAAAGCAATCAAAGATGGATTAAACAGCGATGTCGCAACTGTAATTGACATCCCAATTGATCCTGAAGAAGATGTTTTACCATTTGTTGCACCTGGAACTGGATTAAAGGATATGATATTACCTTCATAGTGATGTAAAATGGTCTGGGCAATATTATCAATTAAAGTAGAAAATAAACCGGGAATTTTGTTTAAGGTTACACATCTTTTTAGATCACGTAACTTTAACATCGATAGTATCTCTGTAGGTGTCACTGAAGACAAAAAATACTCTAGAATGACAATCACTACAATAGGTGACGAGAAGCAAATCACTCAAATCGTCAAACAACTTGACAAAATGATTGACACAATTGAGGTTCGTAGGTTAGATGTGAATAACTCCGTATATAGAGAGTTGGTAATGTTTAAGATTAAAGTAAGTAAACCAGAAGATAGCATGGAAATTAATAAATTAGCCAGTGCATATTCTGCAAAAACTCATGACGCAAAAAAAGAATCCATTATAGTTGAAATGACTGCAACACCTCACCAAATATCTGCCTTTGAAGAATTGGCAAAGAAATTTGGAATTAAAGAGATGGCACGAACTGGCATTACTGCATTGGAGCGTGAAGAACACGAACATTAGAATTTTTGATACAACTTTACGTGACGGTGAGCAATCTCCTGGAGTCTCATTATCTCCTGAAAAAAAATTAAACATTGCAAGAAAACTTGACGAGTTAGGTGTAGATGCAATTGAAACCGGATTTCCTGTAATTTCTGAAGGAGAACGTGAAGGAGTAAAAGCAATTGTTGGTGATGGATTAAAGGCAGAATTATGTGGATTAGCACGAACTAATAAAAAAGATATTGATGCTGCTGTAGACTGTGGATTAAACTATATTCATACATTCATTGCAACTTCTGATATTCACCTTGAACATAAATTGAAAATGTCTCGAGATGAAGCTTTAGAAAAAGCAATTGAAGCCGTTGAATATGGAAAATCACGTGGGTTACAAGTAGAATTTTCTGCAGAAGATGCAACAAGAACTGATAGGGAATTTTTGAAAAAAGTTTTTGGTGCTGTTGCTAGCGCTGGTGCTGATAGAATTGATATTCCTGATACTGTTGGCTATTCAACTCCTCAATACATTGGTGAAATAACTAAAGATGCGATTGAAGTATCAAAGTTACCAATTAGTGTTCACTGTCATAATGATTTTGGATTAGCCGTGGCAAATGCAATATCTGGTGTACAGGCAGGCGCATCATGTGCACATGTAACTATCAATGGAATTGGTGAACGTGCAGGAAACGCATCTTTAGAAGAATTTGTTATGGCATTACACAGTTTACAATTTGAAAATACTTGGGAAACCAATATCAATACAAAATTAATCTATGAAACTTCAAGATACATCTCCAAATTAGCAGGAATGTCTGTACAACCAAACAAAGCAATTGTTGGAGAAAACGCCTTTGGACATGAATCTGGAATCCATACTCATGGCGTATTGAATAATCCTTTAACATATGAGCCAATTAGTCCTGAAATTGTAGGTAGGACTCGCTGGTTACAGGTGGGAAAACATGCTGGAATTCACGGCATGAATGCAATGCTCAAAGAATATGGCATTGAACCAAATGATGAACAAACAAAACAAATCTTGGATAAAGTCAAAGCATTAGGTGATCAAGGCAAACAAGTAACTGAAGTTGAATTATTATCTATGGCAAACGAGGTAATTGGTGAAAATAAATTAAAACGAATTGTTCAGTTGGCAGGATTTTCTGTTTCTACTGGTGTTGGAACAATGCCTTATGCATTTGTAAAATTAAATGTCGATGGCCAAGAATTTTCTGCAACTGATTACGGTGTAGGTCCTGTGGATGCTGCATTAAATGCAATTCAAAAAATTACCAGTCAAATCACCGATGAAGTTAGACTAAAAGAATACAAGTTAGATTCTATTTCTGGTGGTGCTAATGCATTATGTGAAGTAACTGTAAAAGTTGAAGATGCACGTGGTAACATAATTTCTTCTAAATCTGTAGGTGAAGATATTGTTACAACAAGTGTACAAGCTATGGTTGACGGAATTAATCGCATAATGTTAAAAAATCTTCTAAAGGAAAAAAAGATTTAATCATTACAAAATTCTAGGTGATCATATATGTATAATATTTCGTTAATTACTGGTGATGGGATTGGTCCTGAATTATCTGAATCTGTAAAAACAATTTTGGATTCAATTCATGACAAATTAAATGTAAAATTTAATGTAACTTCTCTTGTAGCTGGTGACCGCGCACTTGAAAAAACAGGCAATGCATTGCCTGATGATGTTTTTGAATCAATTAAATCATCTGATGCATGTTTGAAAGCTCCTGTTGGCGAAAGTGCTAAAGATGTTATTGTTGCATTAAGACAAAAATTAGATCTCTATGCAAACATTCGTCCTGCAAAATCGTATCCAAACACTCCTGCATTAAGAGATGATATTGATTTAGTAATTGTTAGAGAAAACACTGAAGATCTTTACACTGGTCAAGAGTTCCAAGTTGATGATACTGCTGTGGCATTAAGAATTATTAGTGAAAAGGCTTCTAAACGAATTGCAAAATATGCCTTTGAAACTGCAATGGATAGAAATCAGCAAAAACGTGTTACATGTGTACATAAATCCAATGTCATGAAGATGACTGACGGTCTATTTTCCCGTGCATGTGAGGATGTTTCAAAAGATTACCCTGACGTCACATTTGATCAGATGTATGTCGATGCATGCTCAATGAACTTAATTCGTTCTCCTCATGAATTTGATGTAATTGTGACTACGAATTTGTTTGGTGATATTTTATCTGATGAATCCTCACAAGTTGTAGGTGGATTAGGTATGGCACCTGCAGCCAATTTGGGAGATAATTTTGGCTTGTTTGAGCCAGTTCATGGTGCGGCATTTGATATTGCTGGAAAACAAATTGCAAATCCATCTTCATTCATCTTATCTACAAAAATGATGCTTGATTGGTTAGGTTCAAAAAATAATGATTCAGATTGTATTTCTGCTGGAAAAAAACTTGAAGATGTTGTCCTGGATTTAATCAAATCTGGCATTACCACTAAAGATATTGGTGGAGAAAAATCCACGCAGGAATTTACCAAAGAAATTACTAACAGACTATAACTTTCTATTAGTTTCTTCTTCTAGTTTCCCAACCTTTTACTGATGCATAGCTTCGTTTCAGTGCAGCTAGATCGTGACCAATCCATCCTAACTTGGCTGCTCTACTACGTTCTTCAGTTGTCATCCAATCTTCAGAAAACAAATTTCATCCAATATCTCACTCTGTCACTATTGTTTGTTTTTTTAATCTAATTTTTTTCTATGAATCTTATGGTTTGAGCCTATCTGGATCTCTTGGATACAAAACTACCTCTCTAACATTGTCAATTCCAATTAAAACTGTCATCAGTCTATCTAATCCCATTCCCCAACCTGAATGTGGTGGCATTCCCCATCCGAATGTTTTCAAGTGTTCTTCAAAACTTGTTGGATCCAAATCTTGTTCTTTTAATCTAGATCTCAATTGTTCCGGATCATGTAATCTTCTTCCTCCGGAAGATAATTCCAAATATCCATACTGTAAATCAAATGAACGTGAAAGTGTAGGGTCATCATCTTTTTCATGGATGTAAAATGGTTTTAATTTCATAGGCCAGTCAGTTAAAAAGAAGAACCCTGGATGTTTGTCTCCTAAACTACGTAGGTGTGAATCTTGCAAATCCTCTCCAAATTCTAATTTAATATCCATATCTCCTAACTCTTCAAGTGCTTGTGTGTACGTTACTCTCTCAAATGGTGAATTTGGAACTTTGATTTCATGTCCAATTTCTTTTTGTTCTGTTTTAGAATTTTCAGCAGTATTTTTGAAAACATCCACTACAATTGATTCTAAAACATCCATTACATCTGTATAATCCATCATTGCAGCTTCAATGTCTACGCTAGTAAATTCACTGAGATGTCTTCCTGTATGAGATTTTTCTGCTCTATAAAATGATGAAATTTCAAACACTCTTTCTAGACCTATTGTCATTTGTTCCTTGTATAACTGCGGGCTTTGTGCTAGATATCCTTGTTTTCCAAAATAATCTAAACTAAACAAATCTGCTCCTCCTTCACTTGCACTTCCAATAATTTTTGGTGTATTGATTTCTATGAATTTTCTTTTGATGAGGGTCTCTCTAATTGATGCCAAAACTTGACTTCTCAATTTGAAAATTGATGCAGTTTTCTGGTTTCTCATATCAAGAGCCCTTGAGTTTAATCTGTTATCGATATCACTTTCTAATCTTCCGATCGGATCTATAGGTAATGGATATTCTGCTTTTGCAAGGATTTGAATCTCAGTTGCAGATATTTCAAAATCAAAATCTTTAGCTTTACTTGATTGAACTTTTCCTGAAATTCTTACAACACTCTGTCTGTTTAATCCTTCAAGTAAATTCATTGAATCTCCTTTCACTATCACTTGGCACATTCCTGTTACATCTCTAACCGTCAAAAATGCCATCTTTCCAAGTTTTCGCAGATCAACTACCCATCCGCCAAAAAGAACATCTTGCCCTTCCATTGATGAATTAAGTTCTTCAATAAGATGAGTTCTTGAAATCTCCATGTAATGTTGAAAATATACACAAGTAAAAACTTAATCTAACCTCTTCTAACCGTCAATATGGCATTTATCTCCATTGAAAATTTGACTACACGATATAATACATCAAAAGGATTGGTACATGCTCTTGAAGATGTATCATTTTCAATTGAAAATGGCGAATCAATTGGCATTGCTGGTGAAAGTGCTTGTGGCAAAAGTACACTTGGTCTTTCAATTATACGAATGATAACAAATGGAAAAATTTATTCTGGAAAAATTGAATTTGATGGCAAATCCTTGCTTAATTTATCTAATTCTAATTTTGATAATGATATTCGATGGAAAGAAATCTCTATGGTTTTCCAGGGTGCAATGAATTCTCTTGATCCTGTATTTTCTATTGAACATCAATTTGAAGAGGTTTTATCACAACATGACTTTCAGGGCGATTCTAAGAAACTAATTCTTGACTCTCTTGCATCTGTAAACCTTGACGAATCTGTATTAAAAAAATTCCCTCATGAATTGAGCGGAGGCATGAAACAACGTGTTGTAATCGCAATGGCGTTAATTTTGAAACCTAAATTTGTAATTGCAGATGAACCTACTACTGCTCTCGATGTTTTAATTCAAGCCCAAATTGTTAATTTATTCAAACAATTGAAAAAAGACGGTCACTCATTCATGATAATCTCTCATGATTTGGCTGTACTATCTGAGGTTGCAGAAAAAATTGGAATTATGTATGGAGGACGAATGGTCGAGTTTGGTGACTCTAAAGACATTTTCCTTGAACCAAAACATCCATACACAAAAGGACTATTGGAATCCATTCCTGTTTTATCTAAAGAAAGTAAACCAAAATACATTCCTGGTATTCCTCCAAATTTAGTGAATCCATCTGAGGGATGTAGGTTTTATGATAGATGTCCTGAAGCAATGGAGAAATGTAAAAAAGATCCTCCTAAAATAAAGACAAAAAGTGGTTATGTTTTATGTTGGCTTTATGAATAACGTTTCACTATTGGTAAACATGCATCAATAATTCTGAGCATCTCTGAACGAATTACATTTCTATCGATTGTAATCCAAATACGTTTTGAAGAGATTGTAAATGCAATTGTCTGAACCTTAGTTCTTTCTTCCCATACAAATTCTGTATCTCCTAATTGATCATCAAACTGCTCTTCAAGTTCTGTTTTTATTGCAATTTGTGCAAATTGATATTGTGTCTTTTTTTGATCAAGTAATGGTGCTAAATCCTCTCTTCGGTAATATGCCAGAAGTTCCCCTGTTTTTCCAATAACGCCTATGAATCTTATGTATGGACTAATTTTTGATATTAAATCTGCAATCTCATAATTTTCATTTTCAGTCATTCACTTAATACCTCATTTTCGAATATTTTAATGATTAATCAAATTCACTTTTTTTATATACAGTCGAGGATCTCGTTATCTATTGGATATTTGGGATTTTCTTCCATTTTTTTCTTCAGAGGTTGGTTATCTTGGTTTAGCGCTAGTTAGTTTCTTTGGCTCATTAATTCCATTTGTTCCAATTCCATCTTTCATATTGTTAATCACAATGTCTGTAGGTGATCAATTCAATATTCACATTTTAGCATTAATTGCTGCTATCACGTCTACAGTTGCAAAACAAATCATTTTTGCAATTAGTTATGGCGGAAGAAGAATTATTTCTGAAAAAACAAAAAAACGAATGAAGCCTTTTCAAAAATTAGTCAAAAAATATGGTGCAGGTGCAGCATTTTTTGCAGCAGCTACTCCAATGCCCGATGATTTAGTATATGTTCCACTCGGACTGGCAAAATACAACCCTCTTAGATTCTTTATCGCAACTTTGACAGGAAAAATTGTATTATGTTATGTGATTGTGATTTTATCTCATTATCTTAGCGGCCCTGTAGTTGAACCTATCTTTGAAATGTTTGGTGTTTCTGAACCTGAAGATTTGGAAGATCCTACTCCAATAATTCTTGGAATTGTTATTTTTGGAGTTGCTATGACTAGCGTTGTGGTGTTGTTATTGCGAATGGATTGGAATCGCATCCTTGGAAATATTTTACCTTGGACCGTAGAAGATGACGATGAAGATCAAAAGTAATCTTTTGGGTTAATACTAAAATTCCATTTTTTATCAATAGCTTTTGTTATACCTATTCTAGATTTTGAGTTTATTTTTCTTGGAGAAATCCCTGTCGTAATGTATAATTTTGATTTTTTTGTCATATCTATTCCATAGTCTTTTACTGTAATGTTTAATGCCTGAGTAAGTTTCCCTGGACCGTTTGTAAGATTTGAAAATTTGTCTGTTTTTCTATTTTCTTCCATCTTTTTTACTCCGTCAATTGGATGCACTCCTCTAATCAAAACTGCACCTGCTTCAAACTTTTTACTTCTTGCAACTACATTCAGACAATTGTACATTCCATATGTAAAATACACATAAGATTTTCCCACTACATCAAACATTCCATGATTTCTTTTTGTTATTTTGTTAAATGCATGGCTTGCTGGATCATCTGATGCTCTATATGCTTCTGTTTCAGTAATTATGCCTGAAAATGTGGTTTTGTTATCTACTCGAATAACTTTTTTACCAATCAATTCTTTTGCTACAATTACTGTATCTCTTTCATAAAATTTTCTTGGTATGGGCATATCTACTTGCGTTTAATGATTGTTAAAACATCTTCATCAATCAGAACATGATTTAATCCGACTCGTTGCCCTCCAAATTTTACACTCTTTCCCCATACTAATCCAAACCTAAAATCCTTTTTCAAATTCCTATGAAGTTTGTTACAGACATCCATGACTGTGTTGCCTTTTCTAACGATTAATGGTTCTTTAAAATCAGTTTCTCCGCCTTTTGGCCTAAGATAAATTCTAATAAATTCTAATTCATTGTAAATTCGTTCTTTTAATTCATTGATATTTTTATTTGAATCTGCTGAAGTGGGAATAAAATCTGTCTTTAATTTTTTTGAAACTTTCTTTACAAATGCATCATCTACCAGGTCAATTTTATTTAAAATAGTGATTCCTTTTGCATATGTTTTATTCCCATTTATGAAATCTACAAGCTGTTCTGCTTCTATATCCTCTCTAATTACAACTCGTGCACTAGTATATCCATACACATTAAGAATCTCTTTCAATAATTTTTCTGACATTTTTTTTAATTTCACTTGTTGAGCCACTGCAATTCCTCCTGTAGTTGATTTTTCAATTACAATATCTGGGGGGGTTTGATTCAATCTTATTCCTATATTCCCTAATTCATTTACTAAAACATCTTCGTGATATGGTTGAAAAACATCTAATACTAATAGTACTATGTCTGCACTTCTTGCAACTGAAAGAATTCTTTTTCCAAGACCTTTTCCAGTTGATGCACCTTTGATAATCCCTGGTAAATCTAAAACTTGAATTCTCGCTCCTCTATAATTCATAACTCCTGGAACTACTGTAAGTGTGGTAAATTGAAATGCACCCACAGCTGATTTTGAACCTGTTAACCTATTCAATAATGTAGATTTACCCACGCTTGGCAATCCGATAAAAACTACTGTAGCATCTCCCGTCCGTTTTACGTCAAATCCGTCTTGTTTTTTGGCACTTTTTTTAACTTGGTCGGCTTCTTGTTCTCTCTTTAATTTTGCAATCTTTGCTTTTAGTAACCCTATATGATGTTCAGTAGCTTTGTTTAATTGAGTTCTAAGTATCTCATCTTGAATAGCTTTGATTTTTTCAGGAATTCCCATTCTACTCAATTAGTAAAAAATTTGCCATTATGAAAGGTTTCTTAACGCATTACTCATTAATGGTATGAAAAGCGAAAGATCATTGAAGAAAAAAGTTCTGGCAGTTGATATTGATGGAACAATCACATTGAATGGTTTTGGTAAAATTCATCTTCAGGCATTAGAAAAATTAAGAAATTTAAAAAATAATGGACATCATGTAATCTTTGTAACTGGCCGTTCTTCAATTGAAGCATACCTTCTCTCAATATTTGGTGGATTAACTTTACTTGGCGTTGGTGAAAACGGTGGCTGTATCACTCATGGTGATGTGATGACTCATAAGATGATTGGAAACAAAAAAGAATGTGAAGATGCATTTTCATTTTTAAAAGAAAATGTTGATGCTTCAATTAAAGAAAAACCTGTTTTTCCAAGACTTACTGAAGTTGTTTTGGATAGAACCTTTGACATAAAGAATGCTCAAAAATTATTAAATGAAAATGGATTCAATGTAGGCCTTTTTGATAGTGGATATGCGTATCATATCAATACTGCCGGTGTTGATAAAGGAACTGGATTGCTGAAGGCACTTGAAATGCTCAATGTTGATGTAGAAGATACTATTGCATTAGGTGACAGTGAAACTGACGTTCCTTTATTTCAAACCGTTAAAAACAACATTGCTGTAAATAACTCCATTCCTGAATTAAAGCAAATAGCTAAGATTGTCACTACAAAAAATTCGGGTGAAGGTGTATTGGAAGGCTTAGATATGATTAAATCCGAATTCTAATTGTATGGTTTTTCTTGAATTACTAGAAAATATACGAAAAAAAACAGATAAAATTTTAGACTCTCAGGATCTAGAGCCTGTATCATTCTCAGTTGAATCTGCAAAGCCTGGATTTGGTGACATAACATGTAATGTCTCATTTCTACTCTCAAAACAACTCAAGAAAAGCCCTCAAGACATATCTCGTGAACTTTCTGATTTGTATAATTTTGATGACTTGCCTGAAATAAAAAATGTTGAATCTCATCCTAGCGGATATCTCAATTTTAGTATAGATTATGAAAAATTTAATGAAATTGTTATTTCTTCATCACTTGAAGAAAATTATGGCGCTCTCGATATTGGTAACAACGAAAAAGTTGTGGTTGAACACACATCAGTAAATCCAAACAAGGCGTTACATGTTGGTCATATCCGAAATGTGATTTTGGGTGACATTGTGTCTAGAATATTACGAAAAGGAAATTTTAACGTAAATGTACTAAACTATGTAGATGATTCTGGTCTGCAAGTTGCTGACATTATTGTTGGTTTTACTGAATTAGGTTTTTCACAGGAACCACCAAACAATGAAAAATTTGATCATTATTGTGGTGATACCGTATATGTAAAAACTACTGAAAAATATGAAACCGATAAAAAGTTAGAAGAAAAAAGACATGAAATTCTAAAACAAATTGAAGATAGTTCTAGTGAAATATCAAAAATGGCACAAACAATTACTCGAAGAGTATTGGATGAGCAATTAAAAACAGTTTGGAATCTAGGGGTTTTTTATGACTGTCTGAATTTTGAATCTCAAATCATTCATTCAAAACTTTGGGAAAAAATTTTTGAGAAATTAAAATCTGATAATCAAATAAAATTTGAAGAATCTGGTGATAATGCCGGTTGTTGGGTAATTCCTGCGGAAGGCGAAGATGATAAAATATTGGTTCGAAGTAATGGGGTTGCAACTTACATTGCAAAAGATATTCCTTATGCTGCATGGAAACTTGGATTGGTAGATGATCCATTCTCTTACAAAATACACTCGACTCAAAAGAATTCTCAAATTCTCTATGAAACTAATCTTGATGAGATTTCTGATCATAATGATAAACTACATTTGTCTGGAAACAAAGTTATCACTGTTATTGATAATCGGCAAATTCGTTTACAAAAAATCGTATCTGGCTTAATGGCTAAATTTAAAGAAGAAGGTGCTTACACTCATCTTGGCTATGAATCTGTTACACTTAGTTCCGACACTGTGACATCATTAGGCCTTTCTACTGAAGGAGAATCTGCACAAATGTCCGGTCGAAAAGGCTTGTATGTTAATGCTGACACGGTACTTGAAAATCTCACAAAACGTGTTTATGATGAATCTAAAAGTCGTAATGAGGATTTATCTGAAAATGAATTAAACAAAATTGCTAAAACTGTAGCTGTTGGAACAATTCGTTATGAAATGATAAAACCTGATCTGGACAAAATAATTACTTTTGATCTAAAAAACTCACTTCGTTTAGAAGGTGACACTTGTAGTTATATTCAATATTCTTATGCACGTGCATCACGAATTCTTGAAAAAGCAGAAACCAAACCAAATTTTGACTCTGGATTTGAATTACTATCTTCTGAATATGAAAAAAATCTCGTTAAAAAAATTGCAATGTTTGATGTCCAAATTAATGATTCAGTTAAAAATTTGTCACCCAAAGTAATTGCAAAATATTCTTATGATCTGGCAGTAACTTTCTCTTCATTTTATGAACATGTTAAAGTACTAAAATCTGAAACTCCTGAATTACTGAATGCAAGGTTATGCTTAGTTGTATCATTCCAAAATACTCTCAAATCTTCTTTAGGTTTACTTGGTATTGATGCACCTGAAAAAATGTAATTAGTTATTTTTTCTCAGAATTATATCTCTTCAAAAGAAATGCGTGTTGAACTGAATACTTGTTTTCTCTTGCATCTTGTTTTAATTTTTCAGCGTCTTGTAATCGTACTCCTTGTGCTGCCAAGAATGCATCATCATCTCTTCCAAGTTCTTTGAATGCTTCTGATTTTTCAACTGCAGCTCTGGAAAAATCTGGCATAATCTGTTGAACTGTATCATAATATGGGATGGAATCTTGGTATCTTCCTAGATAACTCAAAGTTACTGCCATGTTCATTAATGCATCAACATTTGTTTTGTCTAATTCCAATGCTAAATCGTATAATGTTAACGCATCCTCATGTTTTCCTGTCTTGTTTAATGCAATTCCTTTTGTAACTAATGCATCTACATCTTTATCATTTTTTAATAATATGATTTCACAGCATTCTAAAACTTGCTCATGCAGCTCTAGCTTTTCTAATGCTAGCATTTTATTTTTCACAGCATGTTCTTCATTTGGGTCTTTTTCTAATGCTTTATCACAACATTTGATTGAATCTTCATATGCGCCTACGATATAATATGCGGTACTTAGATTGTGAAGTGCAATTAGGTCATTTGGGTCTTTTTCTAATAATTTCTGACAAAATTCAATTGCAGCGTCAAATTTTTTTGCATCAAATAATTTCTTTAACTCGGTAACTGGATCAAGTAATGGTATATCTTTCATCTCTATTCCCTATTTGACTTGTGAATTTTTATACTATCTCTTTTGACAGTTTGTATGGATACTCGTATCAACATTGCTGTAATAGTTGGTGTTGTATTTGTTTTAGCCTTTGCTGTTACTTTAACACAAATTGAAAATCAAGTAGAATCTCAAGAAATTGATTATGAAATATCTGAAGAATTGATTACTCATTGGTTGGAAAAATATGATCCTTCTGAACAAACTATCTCTGTAACTGGAAGTGCAACTACATCATCTGAACCTGACACTCTAATTGTTGTTCTTGGTGTTGAGTCTGAAGCCAAGACTGCAAATGAATCTTTATCTAAAAACTCTAATTCACTGAATTCTGTTATCTCATCATTAACAAGTTCTGGAATATCTGAAGACGATATACAAACATCAAATTTTAGAATCTATCCGTTATATGATTTTTCAGATTCAAAAGATAAACAAATTCTAATTGGTTATCGTGTATCAAACATTCTTTCCATTCAAACTGAAAAGATTGATTCAGCTGGAAACATTATTGATGCAGCTGTATCATCGGGTGCAAATCGAGTTGACAATATATCATTTCAATTATCCCCTGAAAAATCTCAAAAAATTAGTGATGATCTAATTGCTAATGCAATTACTGATGCAACACAAAAAGCAGAAAAAGCACTGGTTCCATTAAAACAAAAAATTGTTGGAGTAAAATCTGTAATAATCCATGACAGTGTAATGCCTTACTATGATAGTCCTATGAGATCTTCATTTGATGGAATGGCCATGGACGCATCTATGAAATCTGCCCCAATAATGTCTGGTGATGAAGAGATAACAACTAACGTTAGTGTAGTGTTCTACATATCTACTGAATGAGATTATTCTCCTTGACCTTCAACTTTTGTAAGTGTTAATGTAGAACGGATTTTCTCAATTTTACGAATTTTCCAGGTAATTGTCTCTCTAATTTGCTCAACTGATTCTGATGCTATCTCGACAATGATATCATATGCTCCGAATGTTCCTTGCACACTTTTTACATCTGAAAGTGTCTTTAACTCTTCAATTATGTGCTCTTCTGAGCCTAATTCACAGTTTATCAAAACAAATGCTTGAGACATGGTACCAATACGTTGTCATTACAGTTAAATTTTTTTTCTAAAATCTAATATACCTCATGATCTTCTGTCCTAACTTACAATGTACGAGAATTTATGGTTGATACCACTTGGATTTGCAGCAGGCGTGTTGGGTTCTATTGTAGGATTAGGTGGTGGAATAATTGCAGTACCTGCAATGACATTTGCTGGGTTTCCTCCTGCATTAGCTGCAAGTAATAGTCTTTTTGCGGCTTTTAGTAATTCTGTAGCATCAACTATCTCTTATGCACGTCAAAAACGTGTTGAATTTGGAATTGGAATAAAACTTGGATTGATGTGTATTCCTGGTACAATTTTAGGTGCATTCATATCTGATACTATGACTCCTTCTGCATTTCAAATCTTATTTGCACTTGTTTTGATAGCATCTGCGGTATACATTTTTCTTAAACGAACTGTAGATGAAAAACCTTACAACAAAACCGCGTTGATGATGATCTTCTCTGCAGGGGCAAGTTTCTTTGCAGGAATCATCTCGAGTTTATTTGGAATTGGAGGAGGGATTGTCTTTGTTCCCTTGATGGTTATTGGAATCGGAATTCCAATGAGAAGAGCTGCGCCTACTGCACAGTTAATCTTGATGTTTGCATCATTAAGTGGTCTTTTAGTTCACTCTGCATTAGGTCATCCTGATTACTTACAGGCATTTTTCTTAGCAATTGGTGCATTTTGTGGAGGAATTCTTGGGGCCAGACTCTCTTTGGAAATCAAAGAACGAAAATTAAAGATTCTTGTTACTATTGTTCTCTTAGCTGCTGCTGTAAAATTAATTATCGATTCGATGGGGGTTCTTTTTTAATTCTGTAGAGATTTTTCTTTGATGTTAGAACCAAGTCTCCATCTTCAAAAGTAGCTTCAAAATCGACACTAATCAAACCATATTCGTCATCAATGTCTCTCTTATCTGAAATTGTAAATTTTAACCGAATCACTTGATCAGTGTAAAGCGGTCTCAAAAAGCGTGTTTGTCTATTTTTCCATTCTGAATCTCCATCTATTCCATAAAGTACAATATAATTTCCATAAATCTGCCTTAATCTTGTAAACTCTCCTTCCATTCTTGAAATTATTGCTCTTCCTGAAATCACTCTGTCATCGTCTTTTCCTGAATCTATCTCAAACATGGCATTTTTTATCCTGGAAAAACCAAGATATTCGTCTAATTCTTTTTTTGATATACTTGTGGTAGAAACAAACGAATCTCCAATTTTTAAGGTTGTAAATTTTTCCATCTTTTATCTTGATTCATCTGGACAGAAAATTACTTCTGCGCTTGATTTTGAATCTTCAGATATCAAATAGTTAACCGCATCTGTAATTCTTGCATTGTTTGGTTCTTTTCCATCAACGGTTCCTGCTAACACTAGGAATGCTCTAACATTTGATTTCAATACGTCACTTAATTCTTGATTAATTGTTGTTGCAAATGGTCTTAATGCGCCTCTGAAAACCTCAATTTTTGCTCTCTCGTTTCCTCCAATCTTTTTTCCATATGGTAGGTCTGGACCAATTATAACAATACGTCCTTTAGCCTCCTTGAAAAGTCGTGGGTCTTCTGAACCGTTAGGTACAAAAACGCCCATTGCGTTTTGACTAACCGTAGCTGGAATGTTAATGAATTTGTTTGTTAATTCGTCCCACTCACTTCTGGACAATTCTGTTAATTTTGTAATTGATGGAACTTTTCCTGTAATGTGAATAAACACCTCGATATCTCCTTTTGATTTTGCAGTGTTAAACCATTTTGTAATTTCTTCATTGTTTGAAAAGTCAATTACATGTGAATGGAATTTATTTCCTAATGACTCTTGAATTTCTTTTGAACATTTGTCTGAAATAAAACAAATTGCTTGTCCACCATTTGCTTGAACGTTGTTGGCTATTTCTTCAGCTTTCTTTGCATCTTCTTCGTCAGTAGCATCAATTGTTAAAACGGCAATCTTTGATGAATAATCAAATTGTTTTACAGTCTCGGGAATTGATGTAATGTGTGATCTTACTGGATAAAATACTCTATCTCCCGGAATAATTTTTCCATTTAGAATTTTTGCCTGATCATCATCTGCAAGGGTTAGCACTGTGGTTGCCACTTGATCTTGTGACAAGAATTGTTGATCTGCAATCATTGTTGATGTATTCTTTTGAATCTTTTCTGCAATACTTTGAACCTTGTTTAACAAATTTGTAAATGTCTCTTCTTTTTTTCCTAATTTTTCTGCAGCAGCTTTAATTCCATTTTTAATTGTCTCATCATCTTCTCCTAATAATCCTACAATCTCTTTGTTTGCCGCTTCGACTTCTGCTGGTACTAAATCTTCAAAACCACTAACTCTTAGGAATTCTGATGCTGCTTTTGGATATACTGTCTTGTAAATTCTATCCGAATGTACTGGTCCTGGATTTGTTCCGATAGACACTATTCCTTTTTCAGTTAGCTCCCAAGACATTGCTTCAACTAATCTGTTCTTTGCACCTTGTGATGCTGTGTATGGTCCTCTGAATCTATACGGTCTTTGCTCAAGTGGTCTTTCTTCTGCAAAGAATGTTGATATTGTAATTATTTTTGCTCCTTCTTTCATAACTTTTAGTGCTTGAACTGATGTCCAAAATGTTCCTGTAAGGTGAATGTCTACTGTACTTCTGAAATCGTCTAATGGTGCATGTGAAAAGCAAGTGACAGGACCTGAAACTCCTGCATTATTTACTACTACGTCAACGTTTACGCCCTCATTTTTTAGCGTCTCAAACATTTCTGTAACGGCATTTTCATCACTCACATCTACTCCTGAGAATATTTTTACAAATCCATTTGACTTCTTTTCGTTAATAATTTCTTCAAGCATTTTTGATGTATCTTCGAGTGGCTCTCTACGTCTTCCTAGAATGATCACGCTAGCCCCCTCTCCCACAAATTTCTTGGCCACCGTCATTCCTATGCCCGTTCCACTTCCTGTGATTAGCACAACTTTATTTTCAAATTTCAATCTGACAAAAATTTTGATTGATTTGCAATATTAATTGCTTACCACTAGAGAATTATGTTTATTTGAGGGTAGTCTTGAAGATAGCTAATGCATGACTCAGAACCCGAAACATTTGTTATAAAATCAGAACCTGAGAAATTTTCTGATATGCTAAAAGAGATCGCAATAGATTCTACTCCTAAAGAAATTGCAACTGATGATGTTGAACATGATGATTATTACAGTAGAGTATTTTCACAAACTACTCGAATGGTTACAAATAAGGGCTGTCTTGATGTCAATGGCACAAACATTGATGTCATACAGATAATTCAAAAGGGATAATCATGCAAGATCCAAATCCACTTCCATGGGGCGCACAAGACCGCTATCAGGCTCATTTCATTGTAAGAAAACAAACTGACGTTCCTATTGATTATACTGCAAGAACTGTTTTAACAACTTCGGGACATTTTCGTTCAAAAAAAGTAACAAAAGTTGAATGGCAAGGAGGCAAAATTGCAGATACTCTAAATGATGATTCTGTATTAAACGAACTCATTGCACAACAATCTGTTGACGATGCCACCATCACGATTGATCCTACCACAAAAGGTGTCAGAATTTATGGTAAATGGAAAAACAGCTTTGATTTCAAGGTATCAAAAGAACAATTTGAAATATTTGATAAAATAGCTGGCCACATCAAAACTTTCTAGGCTTTCCACCAATCAAGCGCCAAATACTCTACTTTTTCTTTTCCAGTTGGTATAGCTAAAATAAACTGTTTTTTAACACTTGTAGCCAATCTTCCTGCCAACACAATGTCTGTTGACGTCATGTTTTCATTTCTATTGTACACTTGTACTAAAAATGGAGCATGATCAATGCCTGGACCTTTTTCATAAACTGCAAAATCACATCCAAATTTTATTCCTGGATTAACAACATATCCTTTATCCCGAAAATCTTTGTAAACTTGAAATTTTTTTTCAAAATTATGATGCTGTTCTAAGCATATCTGAAACATTTTCTTTAAAGTAACTTTCTTTTTATTTTTATAAATCTGAATTTTAGATTTTGTCATTAAATAATACCCTTCAATCAAATCTAATACTAATGGAACATTGATTTCATTTAATTTTGGTTTTGGAATGCCGATTGGTTTTCCATAATATCCTTCACTAAATAATTTTTTAGAATCATCTGTATTCCATACAATCAAACGATTTTCTAATAATTCTGTTTTCAAAATTATAAACTCAATGCCAAAAGAATGAATGAATCTGAAACTTCTTGACACTTGTCTGCCATCTCTTCAATTCCTTCTATGGTATCTTTCATCAATAGCATTTCACTTGTAGTTGAAATCTCAAGTGCTTTCAATACCATCTTTCGATATTTGATATCGATTTCTCTTTCTAATTTTTGAGTATCCTGTGCTAATTCAATAGATTTTGCAGAATCTGAATTTAGACTTCTGATAATTTCATTTAATTTGTAAATCTCATCTACAACTAATTCGATTAATTCTGTTAGATCCTTATCTAATTTTGAGGATTTTAGAGTAGTTGCTTTAATGTTTGATAATTTGAAAGCAATTCCTGTGATATATCCTGCAATTTCATCCATTGTATATGCAGTGTTTAGTAAATTCTCTCGATTGAGGATAAGACCTCCTACGTCAGCTACATCTCTGGTAATTTTTCTACGTAAACTTTCTACTTCTTCTTCTAAAGAAGTGATCTGTTCCATTGCATCCTTGATTCCTACTTTGTCTTTTTTTACTATTAATTCTGGTAATTGGGAAAGGCTTCTTCCTGCGTTTAAAATTCTATTAATCTCATCTTGTAGTACCGCAACTGCTTTTCGCTTTGCTTGTACTTCTAATTCCCCACTATACATAACGAATTTTATTACTATTCAGACTGAATATTAAGGCTTGGTTAATTTCAATTTAAACTAGTCTTGATTCGAGGTCTTTTTTTGGACTTTGAATAATGCTATCACTTCTTCATCTGTAGATGCATCTTCGGAATTCTTCTCAGTTCTAATCTTTCCTGTAAATTTTGGAAATCTCAATGCTAGTCCTGCATTCTCTTTGATTTTATCTAATGCTGTTTTATGAATTGGACTTTGAGTTATCTCTGATGCAACTATTTCTATAACCAATTCTGGTTCAAACCATACATCTGCTTCCATTTCACTTACAATTCTTGGATTTTTCTTTAGTGTTACTTTTGGTGATAAAATTTGGTATAATTGATCCAAACTCTCATCTGTAAAACCTGTGCCCACTTTACAAATACTTGGAAAAGTATCTTCTTCGTCATTATATGTTGCAAGCAAAAGTGTTCCATACTTGCCAGTTCGTCTTCCTTTTCCAAAAAATGCACCAACTACTACTAAATCTAAGCTATCTCCTAACTCATTTTGATATTCTCTCTTTAGTTTAAGCCAATTACTTCCTCTTATCCCTGCTCTATATGTTGAATCAAGATGTTTCAACATCAACCCCTCACATCCGGAATTAATTGAATTCTCCAAAACTTCCAGAATCTGTTCTTCACTTTCTATTATTGACATTGGAATTAATCTTGCAAAATTATCTTGTTTAATGATTTTCTCTAATAATTTCCGTCTTTCTAAATATTTCATATCCATGCAATTTTTCTCATCAGAAAAAAGTACGTCGAAGAAATTAACTGTGATAGGATATTTTGTAACTGCATCTTCGATTTCATACTTCCTTCTTCTATGCATTAATTCCTGAAATGGTAAAAAATCACCTGAATTAGAATTCATTGCAACTACTTCTGCTTCCAAAATTACATTCTCTGCTACAATTCTCTCTGAAATTTTCTCAACAATATCTGGATAATATGATGTAATGTTTTCTAAACTTCTTGAAAAAATCATTATTCTATCTTTCTGCTTATGAATCTGTGCCCGTTCTCCATCTAGTTTGAACTCTGCAGCAAACTCTTCTTGAAATTTCTTTACAGTATCTTCTTCACTTTTAATTCTGTCTGCTAACATTGGTCTAATTGGACTGAATAATTTTATTTGAAATTTCTTAATTTGTTCTATCCCGTCAACTGAAAGAACTTCTGCAACTTTTCCTAAATCACTTGAAACATTATACGCATTTTCAATTACTTCTCTATTTTCTTTTTTTCCTGTAAATGCAATTGCAAGTGCATCCATTACTGTATTCTCTGCAATTCCTAGACGTAATGTGCCTAGCAAAATTTTTAGAATAAATTTTGCTTCTTGTGGAGTTGCATCATTTAACATGCTTGAAACATATCTCATCTTCATTTCTTGTGAGCCTTTTCCTTCTAATTTTGCAATTTTGAATAATGTTTCGTAAACTTTCTCTAACGTTATTGTCTCTGATGTAAAAGTTGTTTGAATTTTTTCTTGCAAAATATTCTCTGCTGTTTGGCCAAGATCTCCTCCTTTGTTATAATCTTGTTCGATATTTTTCAAAGGTATTCCTGATGATTTTGACATTGCTCTCATCACTAATTTTTCTGCAATTCCTAATTCAACTCCTTCAAAATTTGGTCTTAATTTTCCTTGAATAAGATAAATTGCTTTAGAAATTACATCCTCTGGAATTTCTTGTATTAGTTTCACAAGAATGTCTGTAAGTTCTAAACGCTTACTTGTTTCCTCCATCTTCTGTAATGCATCAGAAATAATTGAAAATTTCATGTAATATTGTAAAATAGTTCTTTTATTTGATTAATGCTTTGTTCTAGATGTATCTGAACATAACTTTTTTTCGATTTTTTTTCAAATCTGAGACTAATGCGAAGTTGTACAATGGGTATGATTCCTTGTATTGTTTCATGAAACTCCATGCAACATCGTGATTTCTAAAATCTGTTCTTAGTCCAGGTAGGGTTGTTTCTCTTCCATCTACATCAAATACAACTATACTGTAATGCTTTGGTCTATTATGTGGTCTTGCTTTAAGGAACCATGCAACTGCAAATGCAAATGCAGTGACGATGATAAATCCTGCTCCTATGTCTTTGAATACTGGCCAAAAGAGGTCTGGAATTGTTTGTCCAAATAATTGAACAACGATATGCGAAAATGTCAATACTGCTGCAACAGTCATTGCAACCTTGACTACGCTATGAGATAAAAATGAGAATTGAAATTCATACTTTGAAATCATTACATTCTATACGATAACAATTGATTTAATCTTTGCTTAAAATATCTTAGATCTTTAGTCTGGATCTTCGTAATTTTCTTTTCTTTCACTAGTGTCTGATTTTGAATCCATTGGAACCATTTTTTCTTTTAGTACTTTCATCACATCTTTGTATCCTTCTGCATATTCTAATTCATCTGGAACTAATGTTGCTGGATGAATGAATCCTTGACTTCTAATTGCAATTGCTTTCTTAGTTGCTTGCTCTCTAATGTAATCCCAATCTGGAGTTGAGAATCCATCAAATGGTCCTGTAAACTTTCCATCGTGCATACTGAATACTAATGACTCTACAATTGGAATACAGAAATTGATTGTTGCTGCAGAGTTTAACTTTACTGGCATTAATGGCATGTTGTGACTACCTCTTGTGTTTCCTGCTACATAGTGTGGATTGTTGAATACACTTCCTGCTTCTTCTGTTGCTGGGAACATTTTTTGTGTTCTTACAATACATACTGGATCATCTTTACCAACATATGTTCCTGCAATGTTATGTAATCTATCAGTTGATGCATCCATTATTGGTTCTCCATCTTTTGTTGTAATTGATGAGATGACGTATCTTCCTGGATACATCAATGCAGCCTCTAATGCTGGCTTATCTTCCCACAATGATAATTTTGCAATTGTAGCATCTTCTACATCCATGATGTGAAAGTCTACACCTTTTGCAAGTGATTTGTTTACAATTAATCCTGTATTACTTAGTGCATCAACAAATAATCTGTACATTGGATAGTTGAAACATCCTGGCTCTGTCTTATCTGCAGCAAAAACTGTGAATGCTTCGTTTGGTCTTTCTTCAAATTCTAATTCTGCAACTCCTGGTCCCATTCCTTTAACATTTCCTGAAAATGAATCTTTTAGTAAATCCTGACCTGCTCCATACAATCCTTCTTTTTTTGCAACTGCGGTACCAGCTTCAAATGCATCCCATGCTAACTTGTGAATTTTTTCATTATCTACTCCATGAGTATGACTCATTACAATATGAACATCATCTCCACAGTACCCGATGTAATGATCAATTAGCAAATCTGATGAAGCATTCACTGTATCTCTTACAGCCTGAATCAAGTTGTCACTTGGTCTGGTATGTCCGCCAATACCTCCAACATCTGCTTTGATTACAGATACTGTGATTTTCATACTAACGATTTTTTCTTCTTTGATTTATACTATATGCTAAATTGTCAAAATTTCTTTGATCTAAAAATTTCAAAAAATGATACAAAAAAATGGAAAAAATCAAAATGATTATAAAGACCATTTAATACGAATTTTCTATGGCAGACAAACCACACCTGAACATGATTATCACAGGACACATTGATAATGGTAAGTCCACAACAATGGGTCACTTTTTGATGGATCTAGGTGTAGTTGATCAAAGAACAATTGATGCTCATGCCGCTGAATCTGAGAAAACTGGAAAGGGTGATACTTTCAAGTACGCTTGGGTTATGGATAATATCAAAGATGAGAGAGAAAGAGGTATCACTATTGATCTTGCTTTCCAAAAATTCGAAACTCCAAAATTTAATTATACATTAATCGATGCTCCTGGACACAGAGACTTCATCAAAAACATGATTACAGGTGCTTCTGAAGCAGACTGTGCAGTTCTTGTTTTGTCTGCAAAACCAGGTGAAACTGACACTGCAATTGCTCCAGGTGGACAAGCACGTGAACACGCATTCTTGCTAAAAACACTAGGTGTAGGTCAAATCATCGTAGCAATTAACAAAATGGACGACAGTAACTTCTCAGAAGATGCTTACAAAACAGCAGTTGAGAAAGGACAAGGACTTGTAAAATCTTGTGGTTACAAAGTCGACCAAGTACCATTCATCCCAGTATCTGGATGGAAAGGTGACAACTTAGTTAAAAAATCTGAAAATATGTCTTGGTATACTGGTAAAACACTCTTAGAAGCATTTGATGACTTTACTGCTCCTGAAAAACCAACCGGTAAACCACTACGTCTTCCAATTCAAGATGTATACTCAATCACTGGTGTAGGAACAGTCCCAGTAGGACGTGTTGAGACTGGTGAAATGAAACCAGGTCAAAAAATAGTTGTAATGCCTTCTGGTGCACAAGGTGAAATCAAATCAATTGAATCTCACCATGCCGAACTTCCAAGTGCTGAAGCAGGTGATAACATTGGTTTCAACTTGAGAGGAATTGAAAAGAAAGACATCAAACGTGGAGATGTATTAGGAACTCCTGATGCACCACCAGCAGTTGCAAAAGAATTCAAAGCACAAATTATCGTTATTCATCACCCAACAGCAATCGCACCAGGTTATACTCCTGTAATGCATGCTCACACCGCACAAGTTGCAGCAACAATTACTGAATTTGTTGCAAAGATTAACCCACAAACTGGTGCAATGGATGAAGAAAATCCAAAGTTCTTAAAAGTTGGAGATTCTGCTATTGTTAAGATTAGACCAGTAAGACCAACACCAATTGAAACCTTCCAGGAATTCCCTGAGATGGGTAGATTTGCACTTAGAGATATGGGTGCAACAATTGCAGCCGGTGTTGTAAAAGAAATTACTGAAGCACACACACCTTAGAGAGAGTCATCATGGCTCAAAACGCTCGCATTAAACTAACTAGTACAAGTCTTTTGAAACTAGGTGGTGTATGTGATGAAATTATGGGAATTGGAAAAAAAACTGGCGTTAAAGTAAAAGGTCCAACCCCACTTCCTGTTAAACGCCTCAATGTTGTCACTCGTAAATCTCCATGTGGCAATGGCACTGAAACTTATGAAAAATGGGAGATGAGAATGCATAGACGAATCATTGATCTTAATGCTGATGATAAAGCAATCCGACAATTAATGCGTCTGAAAATCCCTGATGACGTCTACATTGAGTTATCACTAAAATAACTTAGCCTTTTATTATGGGGATTGTGATTAGCTGACATGTCTGAAGAGAATTTTGAAGAATCATTTTCTGAAGAAAAATTTGATGTTATCTACAAATGTATGCGATGTGGTCATGAGACTCCATTAGAGGAATTAGCAAGACTCCCTGAAATCAAATGTATTTGTGGATTTAGAGTTTTTACAAAGAAAAGACCTGGTCTTGTAAGAAACGTTAACGCAATCTAATCTCTATCTCTTTTGTAACTGTGCTTTCTTTGTAGATGGGTCCTCATATCTTCCATATTTGAAAAATTTTCTCCACACTCTTTGCAATCATATGGTAAATCTTTGTAATGTGTAATCTGTAGATGTTGCATTAACTCTTCTTGTGTCTTAAACTCTAAATCACATTTTTCACAGGGTATTTTTTTAAAAAATCTCATATCAACTATTTTTTGCCTTTTGTTCGTCCCAACATTCCCTACATAACTGACCTTTTACCTTCCATTCTGGTTTTGGGTTGTATCTAATGAAACCCATTTTCTTATTACAGATTGAACAAAATTCCTTCTTTGTTTTAAAATCACTTTCTTTGTTATCAAAACATTCCTTACAGAGTAATCCTTTCATGTCCCACTGCCATCTTGGCTCCCACAAATCTGTAATTTTTTTCTGTACCCCACATACTACACATTTTGCTTTAATGTTTGAATCGTATGATTCCTTCATTTTATCCATATAACATTCACCACAAAGTGGTGATTCTACATACCATTCTTTTTTTGCCTTATGTTTATGCTTAGTTTCTTTTTTACAAACTGTGCATATTGCAGGTTTTCTGGTAAATAATCCCATAATATTCATGAAATAAAGATCTAATTAAATTATAAAATTAGAAAAAGAATTTTTTGATTTAGAGTTCTGATAGTAATTTCTCTAAACCTTGACTAGAGTTTAGCATGCCATTTTTCTTGGCGATTGCTTCGATCTTTTTGTATTGCTCTGTAGTAAAGCATACTGGCATTGAACGTTTTTCCATAATCAGAATCATTCCTCTTTTTTTATAACCCTTTCTTTGTTTTTTCAGTTATATTATGTAGGTGAGATCTTCTGACATGGCCAAAATGCGACAGATCTTGGTAATTGGAAATAATGATAATGGCTGCACTCCTGAGCTTGAAAAAATCGCATATGATGCAGGAAAAGAAATTGCACAATCTAATTCAGTATTGATTACTGGAGGGTTAGGTGGTGTCATGAAGGCTGCATCTCATGGTGCAAAAGATGCAGGAGGCTTAACAATTGGAATTATTCCTCAAGATGATTCTTCTCTTGCAAATGAATTTTGTGACATAGTAATTCCTTCTGGAATGGGACTATCTAGAGACTTTCTAAATGCATTGTCTGCAGATGGTGTTGTTGTAGTAGGTGGTGGCTCGGGCACACTATCTGAAATCTGTGCTGCATACATGTACAAAAAACCAATCGCTACTGTCAAAAACTCTGGAGGTATGGCAACAAAATATTCTGATCAATTTCTAGATCATCGTGAAAATGTGAAAATTGTTGGATTTAATTCTCCAAAAGATGCTGTTAACTATATTCTAGACCAGATTAAATCATAGATTCTAGCAATGGGTCTGGTTTGTAAAATTCGCCATGCTCTTCTGCTAATCTGTTTAACTCATCTACGATATTTTTAATACCAATTTCTTTTGCTGTTTCAAATAATGGTTTTCTTAGGCCTAATCCAAGCTTACATGCCTTTTCAATTTCTTCAATATCGCTTGCACCATTTGTAATTAACCAGGCAGCATTGTTCAGTATGTTTGCAACAAGTTGAATAGGATTACATTTTTCTGCTAATTCCTCAGATAATTCAACTCTTTCATATTTGTCATCTGAATATTTGTAATATCCTTCTCCTGACTTTTGACCTAGCTTTTTCTCATCAAACATTTTTTCAACAGTACTGTGCGGATTGATTACTTTCTTATCACGTAGATGCATTTCTACTGTTGCCTTGTGAATTACATCCATGCCTGTAAAATCGGCTAACTCAAAAATTCCCATTGGAAATCCAAGTTTGAATTTCACTGCAGAATCTATTTCTTCTAATGTTGCCCCAGTTCTATCTTGTAAATAACATGCTTCATGAACCATTGGAATGAATAATCTATTAATGATAAATCCTGGAACATCTTTTCTACATAACACTGCCTGTTTGTTTACTGATTTTACAAATTCTTGAGTCATCTCTGTAATTTCTTGTGATGTTTTTTCTCCTGGTATAACCTCTACAAGTTTCATTAGTTGTGGTGGATTGAAAAAATGAATTCCAATAAATTTGTCAGGACGTGATGTAGTATTTGCAATTTCTGTAATTGGTAATGTGCTGGTATTTGATGCAAAGACTACATCAGGTTTGGCTGCCTTGTCTAATTCTGCATAGACCTGTTTTTTCAAATCCATTATTTCTGGAACTACTTCGATGACTAATTCTGCATCTTTTACTGCATCATTCAAATCAACAATAGGGGTAATTCTTGAAAAAATTGCATCTCCTTCTTCTTTTGAAATCTTTTCTTTTGTGACTAGTTTATCTAAACTCCATTTTATTTTCTCCATTGCCTTGTCAAGAAACTCTTGTTTGATGTCCCGTAGTACGACATTATATCCTGCTGTGGCTGAGACTTGTGCAATTCCATGTCCCATGACTCCTGATCCTAATACTGTGATATTTTTTACTGCCACGAACCATCTTTGAAAAACCATTATATCAATCTAGTTTGAATAAAACATATGGGATTATTTGGTAAGAAAAAAGAAAAAAACAAAAATGAAACCAAATGCAAAGAATGTGGTTTAGAATTACATCAACCTCAAAGACTAGAACGCCACATGAAAAAAGCACATGGTAATGTCCCTGAGAAGAAACCAGAATTTAGCACCAAGGGTGGCGTTGAACAAGGCGGCATGTGGTAAAATTATTAATACAAACTTTCTCTCTCTAAGTATTGGAATTATCTGATGGCCAAAAATATGCCATAGTATTTTTGGGTTCACTTGCAGTTGCTGGAATCGTTCTTTCTACCCTTGTTTTTCCATTTTGGAACTTTATTCGTGAAGATGTGACTGAAGAAGTTGAAATTTTCAGGTCTGCAGATGGAAATTGCTATGTTGATACGTCTGATAAAATTCCAAAAACTATCGAAAACTGTAATCTTAAAGAAGGCACTAAAGTTACAATAAGTTATGAACATGGATTACCTTGGGCAACAATTGTAAATCCTGGTGAATGACATGAGTTGTATATTTTGTAAAATTATCTCAAAAGAAATTCCCGCAAAAATTCTGTATGAAGATGACGATACAATTTCTTTTCTTGATGCATTTCCTGTTGCAAAAGGACACACTCTTGTTATTCCTAAAGAACATCATGAAAAAATTCAGGATCTGCCTTCTTCAATAAACCAAAAACTGTTCTCCACGGTTCATAAAATGATTGAAAAGATTGATTCCTTACAAGGTTCCACTTTGATTGCTGTACACAATGGAAAACAAAGTGGTCAGGAAGTGCCTCATGTTCATGTTCATTTAATTCCTCGTAGTGGAAATGACTCTGCAGGCCCTGTTCACTCTATGTTTACTGATAAAATTGAATTAACAGATGCTGAAATCGATTCTATGTGTAATGAATTGAAGGTAAATTAGTAAGGGTAAATTCTCTGATTTTCTTCTAGATCATCAACAATTATTGCTTTGGTAGGGCATGTCTCTGCGGCATTAATTATTTTCTGATTTTTTGCTCCATTTTTATTGTAAACTCGAGACTTTGGATTTGACTTTGTATTTTTATTAATTGTAAAAACTTCAGGTGCAATCATTTCACAACTACAACATCCGATGCATAAACTTTCATCCACCTTCACTCCCAAATCTATTTCCTTACGCTTTTTTGTAAATCCTCTATCTTCCCGTGGTTCTTTTGTTGTTTGTTCATTGACTGTTTTTTCATACTTTTCCCAAAATTCCTTTTCATATCTTTTCCACCATTCTTCATTTGCTTCAAATTCTTTTGTGTATTTTCCCCAGTCTGCTTCAGGGGTTTCATTTTCTCCGTTCTTTCCCCACTTTGTCCTTTTGTAGAATCTCTTACTGGTTTGTGTGTAATCTGATTTTTCTTGAGTTTTTTGAGGTTTCTGATGTACTGTATGTTTATTCTGATTCTTCAAAAAATGATATGCTTCTGTAATTATTTTGAATCTTTTTTCACTTTCTTCATTTTTGTTCTTGTCTGGATGATATTGGAGTGCTAATTTTCGATAAGCATATTTCACTTCTTCAAAATTTGCATCAGTTTGTAATTGTAATGTTTTATAGGCCTGGCTTGAATTCAACGATTCTATTTAGATGCGATATGATAAAAACATGACCTATTCTAGTATCTCGTCTTCTTGTTTCCATGCAGGATCTACTATACATAATATGATTAGATCCACTTTTCCATTATTTTCTAAAAATTGTTTTGACATTGGTGGAACAAAAATTAGGTCATTTTGATTCACTTGTCTTTCTTCTGAATCTATGTGCATAATTCCCCTTCCTTCTAAAATGTAATACATCTCGCTGGTCTTCATTGTGTGAGGCTTGGAACTTTCACCTGGACTAATTGTGCAGTGTGCTATACTATATCGAATTGCATTGTTAGTTTCTTCGGGTGAAATAATCTGTTTTATTTTTGTACCCTCATTACCTTCAAACGCTTCAATATTTTCTATTTTTTTTATAATCAATTTATGGTAACTTCTCTGTCACTTTTGATTTAAAATCCGATTCGAACCATATTGTTTTAGGCTCTGCATTTTTTCTTGGAAATGAGTTTATTGCAATATGGGCAAAATCTTCATTTTTATTTATTGAGCCATGAGTATGTAGTTTATTTGCAGGAATGTGAACACAATCTCCTTTATTGAGATTCATTTTCTTCGTTTGTTTAATTCTGAATGTCTTTGTTCCTGTACCAATTTTTTTGTACATAACTAAACTTCCTTTTCCTTTAGTTACTATCAATGTCTGACCTGCATCATGAAAATGTAATTTTGTTCTTGCTCCACCTTTGAATGTTACATGATAGATTTTTTCTGTAGATGGCTTGATTTTTGCTGAAATATCTTTTGCCGCAATTTTCCCTGTAAAGTAGTTTGTTTTAGCTTTTTTACTCGGAATTCCAGTTTTCGTGAATAGATTCTCTTTATTCATAATCTTTGTCTCTGTATGCTGTATATGACTTTTAGTTAATAGGACTTAAAAATACTTGAACATATGATATGTAGAAATGGCAAAAATTGATGTTAAAACAAAAGTAATTTCGCTTAAACCTCATCTAGATTATGATGCTGCAGAAGAGATGGTTGAATCGCGTAAAGTGAAACTCTTTCAAACATTATTACACAAACCTAAAAAAAGTGAAATTCATCTCCATTCCTTAACATTACATTTTGAGGCTATCCTCTTACTGTCTGGTAAATATTCCGTTGATTTCATTCGAGATGCATCCCATACCCTATCTGTTGACAAAAACGTACAAGAAGTGATAATCAACGATGAGGTTTTCCCTGTCAAAAAAAAGAAAGGTGTCCTTAGTAAATTAGAACCTTCATTCAAAAATAAAGTCAAAATTGAGATGCAAGAGCGTGTAATGCTTGAAAATATTGATGATATTTCCTTTGATCATCATGGTAAAGAGATGACTCTGTCATACAATGATACTTTGAAATTATTAGATAAACATCCAAAAAAGTCAATAAATGAAGATAAAGACTCTGTACGTAGACCTGAAATTACATCTGATGCAGTAATTTCTAAACTAATATCTAAATTAAAAAAACCTGCTGAAACAGGCATTAAATCATCTGAAGAAAAGATTGAACTAAAAGATCTACTTGAAATTTATGTTCCAATTTTTGAGGCTAGGTTAATTGGCCCTAAGAAAAGAATCAAAATATTACGAATTGATGCAATTAGGAAAAAAATTCTATAGTCACTTTACCATCTTCTGAAATTCTGGGTCATCATAAAATTTTTCAAAAACCTTCTCTTTTCTTGCCCATAACTTGATTGTTTTAGAACTCTTTATTGCAACATTTAGTAAAGCAAATGCTTCTTCTACATCGTTTAGTGCTGCTTTACTCCTGGCTTTTGCATAAACCACATTGATATTTCCTTGATGTTTCGATAAGATTTTATCAAAAACTTCAATTGCTTTCTCATGTCTTTCTAATTCTGCCAATTCTATTCCTTTATGAAATAAGGAGTCAAGATGTTGTGGATTTGCTCTGTAAACATTTTCAAAACAATTCAAAGCCAATTCATGCTTTCCTGTTTTGCCAAGTACTATTCCTTTGTAAAATCGCGGGTTTGGTTTTTTTGGATCAATTTTAATTGCCTCATCTAACACTTCCAATGCTTTCTCATGTTCTAATTTCTTATCGAGTAACACTCCTTTGTTATAATATGCTGGGGCGTAACTAGAATCTGCTTGTATTGCTTTATCATAATATTCCATTGCTCCTTCTGCATCACCAAGCTCTGCCATTGCAATACCTCGATTGTTTAGTGCTGGTGCATCTTTTGAATTCTTTTGTATTATCATGTCAAAACATGTTATTGCATCTGCATATTTTTTCAACTGATTCAGGGCTAATCCTTGATTGTACCATGCATTGACATTTTCTGGCTCGACCTTTGTGACTTTTTTAAATAATGTTGCTGCAGCTTTTGGCTGATTTTTTTCTAAAAATGCCATTGCTTGATACATCAAATCTTCTGGATCTTCTTTTTTTCCAAATAATCCCATGTTTTTTAATAATTATTCCTGTTTATAACAACTGCACTGTTTTGCCTTGTGACGGATACACCCTACTAATCTGTGGTCTTTACATCCGCAAATAACACATTTTTTCATTTTCTTACGTGTAATTCTGATTGACTACTACTTAATGAATTGCATATTGAATCTGTAATATTCATCATTTTTGTAATACAACTCTGAGAAAAATTACTATACGTCTAAGTGAGAAAGACTACCTTGACTTTCTTCTTGAAAGTAATGAGCATAGCAATACTGCAGAAGAACAAATTTATGAAATTATACAATATTATGTTCTAATTCGTCGTCGTCGAGTAACACTAAAGAAAAACTCTAAAGAAACTCTTGATTTTCACTTGTAATCATTTACATTTCTTTTTATGTTTTCTTAAATCATCTGGGTCTCTAAAACCTGCACCACAATTCCTACATTTGGCATCAATTTTTCTTCCGTGTGCAACTTTTTCATGTCTTCTCAGTCTCTCTTCGTCATGCAATTCTAAACCACATTTCTTACATTTTGTAGTGCTTTCTTCAGTTTTGGCAAAAAGTTTCATCGTAAGGTATAGTGCTTAGATCTTAAAATGATTTTCTCTTTTATTCCTGAATAATGGCATTCTTTATTTTATCTATAATATGTAAAATTGTATGGATTTAAGCAAAGTTGTAAAAATTGGATTGATTGCAGGAATCGGAATAATTGCTACAATAGCTGTAACCAATACTATCTTTCCATCAAATGCGATAAATCTTCATGAACAAGCATGTATGAGCTTGGCGAACCAAATGATTGAAAACATGGAAGAATCAAACTTTGACACTGAAAAATTTGCAAAAATGAATGACTTACTATTTTCCCGAATGACTAATGAACAGTGTACTGACACTGAAGGCTGGAAAAAAATTGTTAGTTATAGTCCTGAAATCTAATCTTCTTTGAATCTCTCAGGCATCATTTCTAAAATTGATTTACGTGATGGTTGTCTCTCTAATTGTTGGCAAATCTTGTAAACACAATCTGCTATCATTGATGGCGTTGCACCTCTAACTTGAAACTTTTCAAAAATCTCATCATCTGACATCTTCTTCATCTGTGCATCAATATTAAATGCAATTTCTAATACTATTGGCTTTAACTTTGATTCATATTCTTGTTGTAGTAGATCTATCTCTTCTTTGAGTTTGTCAATCTTTTCAGTATCTTTTAGCGTCTTTTTTTCTAATTCTAACTCTTGCAATCTTTTTACCGTTTTTCCACTATGATAATCAAATCGTATGATTAATTCTTTAATCACTACTGACTAGAATGAGAGTTTAGGATATAAGGTATATGAAATATCGTTGTTCATGCAGATAAATGAAATTTTCAAATCAATTCAAGGTGAAGGACCCAACTTTGGTAAACCTGCAATTTTTCTAAGAACTGCTCAATGTAATTTGAAATGTACTTGGTGCGATACTAAATACACGTGGGACTGGAAAAATTATGATTACACAAAAGAAGTAAAAGAAATGACACTTGAAGAAATCAAAGAACGAATTTTGGATCTTGAAATAAAACATCTAGTCATAACTGGCGGTGAACCATTACTTCAACAAGATGATCTTGCTGACCTACTTTCATTTCTAAAACCAGATTTTTATGTTGAAATTGAAACTAATTGTACAATATTACCAAACAAAATGTTAACTGATCTTGTTGATCAATGGAATGTATCTCCAAAAACCGAAAACTCTGGAAATCCTTTGGAATTGTACGAGAATGATGAGTGCTATTACTTCTTTGCAAATCAAGAAAATTGTTTTTTCAAGTATGTTGTAGAAAATGAATCTGATATACCAGAAATCAAAAAATTTGTTACCAAATATAATATTCCTGAAAATCATGTACAATTGATGACTCAGGCATCAACTAAAGAAGAAATTAGTGCACGGGAAAAATCAATTTCTGAATTGGCAAAAGCCAATAATTTTCTATTTTCCCCACGACTACATGTGGCCATGTGGGGTGCTCAACGTGGAAAATAATTATAACCAGAGGAAATTAGGATTCTGAACATGGCAAAAATAAAGGCTGGTGATCTTGTCTTATTTTTTTATAACGATTCAAAAAAATGGTTATTAAAAATATCAAAAAAAGAACAATTCCATTCTCATATTGGAATTATAAAACATGCTGATGCAATTGGAAAAGAGTTTGGAAGCAGATTAATTACTAACAAAGACAAGTACGTATATCTCCTTAAACCTACAATTCACGACCATGTGATGAAAATGCAACATGGTACCCAAATTGTATATCCAAAAGATCTTGGATATATTGCTGCAAGAACTGGTGTTCAATCAGGTTACAAAGTTGTTGAAATTGGAACCGGAAGTGGCTCGTTAACTACATTTCTTGCAAGTATTGTGAAACCTAGAGGACATGTATACACTTTTGATGTAGAACCAAAATTCATGGAAATTGCTGAAAAAAATATCAAAAAAGCTGGTATGTCAAAATATGTAACTATGCATAATCAAAATCTAAAAAAATCAAAAAAACTTCCTGTTGATGAATGTGATTTGGCAATAATTGACCTTGGTGATCCCTGGGAAGTATTACCTCAAGTTCGAAAAATGCTAAAAAGCAGCGGAAGTGTTGTTGCAATCTGCCCTACTATGAACCAACTTGAAAAACTATCTGCTGCATTTGTGGAACATGAATTCACAGATATTGAATCTACTGAGCATTTACTACGTCGAATTGAGGCAAGAGATGGAAAAACTCGTCATTCTTATCAAGGAATTGGACATACAACCTATCTGGCAATGGCAAGAAAAGTGTATTTTAACAAGAAACGCTCAAAGAAAAAGTGAATTAATTGACTGTAACTCCCATAACAAAAGAACTAATTGAAAAATTTCTCACTCCTCGTGAAACTCATTCTAGAAAAGGAGATAATGGAAAAGTCCTGATAGTTGGAGGAAGTTACATCTATCATGGTGCGCCTGTACTTTCCTCACTAGCAGCATTACGTTCTGGAAGTGATTTAGTTTACACATGTGTTCCAAAAATCAATGCATCTTCGACACGCTCGATTTCTCCTGATTTGATAGTAATTCCGATGGCTGATTCTAAACTCACACGTGGAACTGTTAACAAATTGTTAGGACAGGTTCCTGTGGATATAGATTCTACTGCAATTGGTATGGGTCTTGCTATACAAGATGTTGAAGCAATCAAACTACTTGTAAAATCATTACTAGATAGAAATGTTAGAGTTTCTTTAGATGCAAGTTCTCTAGTCAAAGAAATTCTTCCAATTATTGAAGGCCAAAATGTTGTTGTCACTCCTCATTCAGGTGAATTCAAGAGACTCTTTGGTGAATCTGTTGGAAATGATTCAACTTCAAGACTTGCCACTTGTGAAAAATTTGCAAAAAAACATTCACTTACTGTACTTCTGAAGGGCCAAGAAGACATTATCACTAACGGTGAAATCTCATATACAAATTCCACAAACTGTCCTTGCATGACAGTAGGTGGAACAGGTGATGTACTGTCTGGACTTGTTGCAGGATTCTTATCTAGAAATAAAAATATGATTGAGGCTGTAAGCGCTGCAACATTTGTTAATGGTATGGCAGGCGAATTACTTCAAAAAGAAGTTGGTAATCATATGCTTGCAAGTGATCTAATATCTAAATTACCTACCATTCTTAACTCATTTGATAACTAAAAAATGAACTCTACTAGTACACTAAAATTCATTGATAAAAACAAAGATTCACTCTTAAAAGATCTACAAACTTTAATTCACCAACCCAGTATTTCTGCAAAAAATGAAGGAATTGAGGAATGTAGTATTTTAGTTTCAAAAATCTTAAAAAAATCAGGCATAAAATCTGAAATTTTACGATTAGGTAAAAATGCGGCTCCTCTAGTATATGGTGAAGTCAAATCCAAAACTAATCCAAATACTACTTTGTTATTTTATAATCACTATGACGTACAACCAGTTGAACCTCTTGAATTATGGAATGATCCCCCATTCAGTGGAAAAATAATTGGAAACAAAATTTTTGGTCGTGGTGCATCTGATGATAAAGGTGAGCTCATCACACGTATCAAAGCTGTTGAATCATACTTGAAAACTGAAGGTGATGTTCCATGCAATGTGAAATTTGTAATTGAAGGTGAAGAAGAAAATGGAAGTGAAAATATTAGTGGTTATCTAAAAAAATACAAAAAGAAATTTTCTTGTGATGGTGTAGTTTGGGAGTTTGGGTACGTTGATCAAAAAAATAGACCAATCATTGGACTTGGAATGAAAGGACTATTGTATGTAGAATTAACTGTTAAAGAATCTGTACGTGATGTCCATTCTAGTTTTGCAGTAATAATTAAAAATCCTGCATGGCGATTGGTTCAGGCATTAAATACAATGCGTGACGAAAATGGAAAAATTTTGATAAAAGGGTGGTATGATGATATCAAACCATTATCAAAAAATGACATAAAGTTAATCAAAAAAGAACCATTTGACGCTGCTGGATTCAAAAAAGAATATGGAGTGAAAAGTTTTGTTGGAAACAAAAATGCACTTGATGCAAAGAAAGCACTGGTATCTGGAGTAACATGTAACATTGCTGGCATTGAGTCAGGTTATACTGGTGATGGTGCAAAGACAGTTCTTCCTGGAACTGCAAAAGTGAAAATTGACTTTAGATTAGTACCAAACATGGATCCAAAAAAATTAATCAAATTATTAAAAAAACATCTTCACATTCATGGGTTTGATGATATATCGATCAATGTTTTAAATGCAGAAGCTGCTGCACGAACTAATCCTGATGAAAAAATTGTTTCAACTGTTTGTGAAAGTACAAAAAAAATTTTTGGTGATTACATTTTGAACATTTCTAACGCAGGAACTGGACCAATGCATGCGTTTACAAACATTTTATCTGTACCCTGCATTTCTGTTGGTGCATCTTACATTTTCTGTAGAATGCATTCTCCTAACGAATTTGCAAAAATCGATCTATTAAACAAGACTACGAAGAACATTTGTTTACTGCTAGAACGTTTTTCACGATCATAATTGTAAAAATTTACTTGAATTAATTACACAACCTGTGTGAAAACAAGTAACTTGTATGATATAACACTGTAAAGATCCGGCAGAAGGTTATGGCTATGTCTAAAGCTAAGAGAAGCGCAGCAGCTAAGAAAGCAGCACGCACTCGCAAAAGAAGAGCAGCAGCCGCAGCTGCAGCAGCTACAAAGAAAAGAGCTGCAGCAGCACGCAAACGTAAAAGAGCAGCCGCAAAGAAAGGTGGTGCAAAACGTAAAGCAGCACCAAAGCGTAAGGCAGCAAAACGTAAAGCAGCACCAAAGCGTAAAGCCGCAAAGAAAGGTGGTGCAAAACGTAAAGCAGCCCCAAAACGTAAAGCAGCAAAACGTAAAGCTCCAAAACGTAAAGCAGCAAAGCGAAAAGCAGCTCCAAAACGACGTCGTCGTTAAACTGATCGAATATAATGTCAGTAACGTTGACCGCGTGTAACACGCTGATGCGTTCTCGGCAATTGACGATCTACGATTTTTTAGATACCACCCTAACTTAGGGTATTCACAAATTTTTACTAATCCTTTTATTGTCTATTTTCAGAGTGTTATTATGAGCTACATGCCAGGCGCAACTGCAGTAGGTATCACATTTGATAATGGTGTGGTATTTGCCAGTGAAAAACGCATTGCATATGGAAACTTCCTTGTAAGTAAATCTACCAAGAAAACATTTCCTATAACTCCTAAAGTTGGAGCTACATGTGCTGGTTTGGTAGCTGACATGCAATTACTTTCATTACAAATTTCTGCTTTGGCAAAAATCAGAAAAATGGATTTAAAACGAGATATTCCTCCAAACACTATTGCAAAAATGATGTCAAACATGATGTATGAAAGACGTTATTTCCCATTACTAACACAAGTAATTGTTGGTGGTGTAACTGACAAACCTGTCATCTATACTTTAGACCCACTTGGTTCTGTATTGCCTGATGATTATGCTGCAGTTGGAACTGGAGCTGAAATGGCACTTGGTGTTTTAGACCCTCAATTCAAAGAAAATATGAATGAAAAAGATGCCGTTGATCTTGCAGTTAAAGCAGTACGTTCTGCAACAATGAGAGATTCATTCAGCGGTGATGGCATTGATGTTTTAGTTGTAAATCAAGATGGAATTACTGAATTTACTCAAGATGTCAAATAATCTTATAGTGTTTTAGAAATTTCCCACGCTTTATCTGATATGTAGTGTAAATTTTTCAATACTTCTCCTTTATCCATACTCTCTAATTCTGAACTATCTACTTCTGATTTACCTATAGCCAGAAATTTATTTTGTGACTCTTCAACAATGCATACAATATCATCTTTTGAAAAATTAGAAAATTTCTTTATTCCTGGTCTCATGAGATTTGCTCCTTTACACATGAATTTGACAGCGCCCATATCTACTTGAACAAATGGAAATTTTTCTAAAGTTGAAATCTCGCTAAGAAATGGAAGATACTCATCTTTAATTTTTAGAATTTTGATATCTTTGCCTGTGATTAATTGTGTCTCATTATCAATTTCATACACTTTGAGATTCTTTATTTTTGGAACATCAATTTTCCATTTTTCAGACACAATTTTTAGTAATTGTGTTGTTTCACTTTTTGAAATTAGATTTGTTTTCAAGCCTTTGTAATCTCTTTTCTAATGTCTATCAGGTCTCTTAATATTGCACTGGCGGTTTCTATTCCTCCTGCTCCTCTTCCAATGATTGTCTGAGTTCCTGAATGTTCTGATGTAAATGAAATTGCATTTAATGTTCCATTTACGCATAATGGGTCGTTAATTTTTATTTCAACTGGTGATACAGTTAATTCTTTATTACATGAGGCAATCAATTTCACTGCACATCCTCTTTTCTGTGCATTTTTGATGTCATTTGTATTAACTTTACGAATTCCTTTTTTTATTATATCTGGCATTGTAACTTTCATACCCATAATCCAATTTGCTAAAATGACAAGCTTTGCTGCAGCATCTAATCCATCTAGATCAAGTGATTCGTCAGCTTCAACATATCCTTTTGATTGAGCATCTTTGAGTGCATCATCAAATGACATGCCTTCTGCCATGTTAGTTAAGATGTAGTTAGTTGTACCATTTAGAATTCCTTGAAATGATAATATTCTTTCACCTCTCAAACTGTTTTTGGCATAATCCAGAATTGGAGTCCCTCCACCTACTGTGCCACTAAATCGTAACATCACTTGATTATAATTTGCCAATTCCATTAAGGATGGAAATGCAAGTGCTAGTGGTCCCTTGTTAACTGAAATAACATGCATCTTTTTTTTCATTGCAGAGATAATGTGACTCATTCCAGGCTCTGCATCTTTATAATTACTTGCAGTTGTTTCAATTAATACATCTGCATCAATATTATCGATAATTTCTTTTCCAGGAATTTGTTTTAATGATTTATCGTATCCTCGAACTGAACCTTTTTGTTTTTTTACCTTGTTTAATTTCTTTAAATCTAATCCTGCTTCATTATATGCACATCCTTTACTATCAAATACTCCCACAATTCTTGGATTTAATCCAAATTTTGAATAAAGATCATGAGTACGTGATTCCAAAAGCTCTGAGAAGCTTTGTGCAACAACGCCAAACCCACATAGTATTATTCGCATAGTTTCGTAAAATCAGACGGATTATTTAATCTGACTTATCTAATTTGAGAGATAGTGAGTTAATACAGTATCGAAGTTTAGTTGGATTTGGTCCATCATCAAAAACATGTCCTAAATGAGCACCACATTTTTTACAATTAACTTCAACTCTTACCATTCCAAAACTTCTATCTTCAATATATTCAATCTGTTCATCATCTTCTGGTTTGAAAAAACTTGGCCATCCTGTACCTGAATCAAATTTTGTCTCTGATGAAAACAATTCTATTCCACAACATCTACATTTGTAAACTCCTTTATCTTTACAATCCCAATACATTCCAGTAAATGCACGCTCTGTACCTTTTTGTCTACAAACTTCATATTCATCCGAACTTAGTTCTTCTTTCCATTCTTCATCTGATTTTGTAATTTTTTCACTCATTGTTTTGCCCTTTTAGCTTCTGTTCTTTTTTCCGATTCAAATCTTTCTAAATCATATTTATTCATATCGACATATTTCATTATCTTACTAAGTATCGGATGTTTCTTGTTAATTGATTTATACATTTTTTGTGCAACAATTCTATAATCCTGATGCCCTTGGGGCACAGTTCGTAATTCAATCATGTGTGTTGCTTCCCTTAAATTCATCTTCATCATGTATGGGTAGTTGTATGCAAAATTTACAACATACTGTGCTTCTTCAGGATAATTCTTCTGAATTCTTTTGAAAACATAATCTGTATTATTCATACATTCTTTGAATTCTTTCTGAATTCCAAGTTCTTTTACTTCTTGAGGTGTATCGTATCCATGAAGTGTAGTGAGTAATTGGCGTTCTAATGTTAATGCTCTATGTCTGTGAAAATCTCTAAACATTCCAAAATTTGTGACTAAATCAAATGTATAATCGGTCATTTCAAATGCACGTGATGGTCTATGACGTCTATTTTTTCTTGCATTTGACATTTCTGTTATTATTTTCTTTTTCTTTGTTTGACCCATTTTTTTTACCTGTTTCAAAATTTGATCAAATGATAATCCTTGAGATTGTTCATAAATTATAGCCGAAATAACACTGTTGATTGCTTTTTCTTCACTCTCACTTTCTGCCAATTTGACAACTTTTCCCTTTGTAGGTGTGCCTGAAATACTAGATTTTGTCGTATTTTGTGCAGATTTTTTTATTAGATTGAGATATTTTTGTAAAACTTTTCCATATTTGTCATCAGCTCTTCTGACAAATGACTTGATTGTGGTATCAAGTTCATGTTTAATTTCACTTGCTAATTCATTTTCTTCTTTTAATTTTGACGCAAATAATATTGATAAAAGATATTCAAACGCTCTTCCATTGCCCGTTACTCCTACATTTGTTAATGTTGAAGCTGGAAGTAAACTTCTTAGTGCATCTAATGCTTTTGCTTTTGTTGCAGCATTGTAAATTCTGATCGCAGATTTAATTACTAATTCATCATTTATTGCATTAAACTTTTTTTCTTTCCCATCTTTATCTTTGAATTTGTAATTGTTTATAGAATCTTTTTCTCGAATTAGTTTTAACATTGGTTCTATATTTTTTGAATACACGTCAAAATCAAAATTACATGCATCGGCATACTCGTCTGCAAATTTTGTTTTCATAATTGTGGGTTCATAAAGAAACTTGTACTTTCCTTTAACTTTTTTATCCCATGACACATATCTTGATGATTTTTCCAAATATGAAAATCCAATTCTCCTATCTTCAATTTTTTTTACTGCAATGTTTGATAGTCCTTCTACTGCAATTTGTCCAATACCTAATTCTGCAACTGAATCATCTCCATATTCCAATAAAACTCTGTCATAGAATTCTTCTCCTCGATTTTTATTTTTCAAAAACTCATCTAAGAAAATCTTCCTCATGCTTTTGTCAGTTCTACTATATCGTGACATTAGTGCACCACGATCTACTTGACGTGGTGTGATCACTGCAAAGACGTTCTTGTCGGAATTTGAAAAATGTTTTTCTAAAATTTTTCTTTCATTCTTGGAAAATTCAGACAATAATCTTACTTTTCGTAATTGGTTTTATCTTTATCTTCTTCCAATTTGAATCAGATCGGGTGATTTAGTTGGAAGCTCGGTTGCAGTTTGTTGTCCCTTTGCTTGCCATCTTGTTAGGACTTCACGAAATGCTTTTTCCATCTCTTCATCTTCAAGATACATCAAAGTTGTAACCCATCTTCCTTTGACTCCTTTTTCATTTCCCACAGGACCTCCAAGTGATTTCATCCAAAATTTTGATGGAAGAATTTTCAGTGCCTCATTTTCTGGTTCATTTTTCAATTTTTCCCAGTACTCTGATACGAATTTTAGGACTTGACCCAACTCTTCTTTATCAATCATAATTAATTTTGATTAAAATCCAATAATAAAATTACTCTCAGTCGTGAAATTTCAATTTAGTTAATTTCTTTGTACCAAAATTGTCAACCTTGTTAACACTTGGTTGGTTATACCGATCTGTCAACTTCCATTCATGAGCAACTGCGAAGTTGAAATTATTGGTAAACCTGTAAAAGACATGTATGGTGCACCAATGGGCAAAATTTTAGGTACCACAACTGATGTTGATGGTTCTATACAGACAGTCGGCATTAATTGCGGCTCTGAAGGCCTAAAACAAATTGCTTTTGATCAACTCGTAGTCCAAGCTGAAGTAGTAATTTTCATTCCAAAGTGGAGATTGGATTCACAACGTTTACTAAAACAAAAAGAACTTGTAATCCGCCGTCTTAACGCATTGATGGAAATTGTCTCTGACAACGACAGCATGAAAGCTGATGCAGAAATAATTCATGAAAAGTACAACACTAAATTAATGACACTTCAACGTACTGAATATGAAATAAACTCTGAATTAGATAATAGAGTCGTCGAAATTGAAGAACAGGAAAAATCTGTCAAAGTACTTTTGTTTGATGCAAAAGTTCAACTCAAAAGTAACGAAATTTCTCAGGAGACCTTCGATCATGTTCAAAGCGAAACAGACGAAATGCTTCAGCATATGAAACATGAGAAAGATGAGATTGCAAAAGTTAAATCCAGACTTGCAAATCTCTCACTCGAAGATATGATTCCACCGGTATCACAATCTTCGGTGATGCCCGGAACCTATCTACCAGAAGTTCCTGAAACTGATGATACGGAAACTCGTTTACCAGAACCTCCTGGAAGTCAAACAACTGATGTTTCAAGTGAAACACAGATGATGACAATTCCTCCACAAGTAGAATCTCCTGCAGAACCTGAATCTGACTGGATAAAAAGAATGAATTCTCAATAATTATTCAAAATTCTTAAAACATTCTTGTTTTCACCCTTCATTATTGAATTCTGAAAAATTTCATATTGGCTTAGGAAATAATGATTCTTCTATAAGAGACTCTGCCAAAAAAGACTACATTTCATTTTGGAATGAATGTGCAAAATCATTGTCTTGGTTTGAACCTTGGACTGAAACCTTGCAGTGGAATCCTCCTTTTGCCAGATGGTTTACTGGCGGAAAAATTAATGCGTCATACAATGCTCTAGATGTACATCAGAATTCAAAATCTGAAAAACCTGCAATTTTATGGGAAGGTGAGGATGGAACTGATAGAAAAATTACATACCATGAAATGTTTATTCAGGTACAAAAACTGGCTAATGTCCTAAAGTCACTAGGTGTCAAAAAGGGTGATCGAGTAACAATCTACCTTCCTATGATTCCTGAACTTCCAATTTCGATGCTTGCATGTGCACGAATAGGTGCTGTTCATACTGTTGTATTTTCTGGATTTAGTGCAACTTCTCTTTCTGACAGGGTAGAGGATTCTCAATCTAAAGTAATCATTACATCTGATGGTGGATATAGAAAAGGAAAAATCATTAATCTTAAAGAAATCGTTGATGAATCGGCATCATCAGTTCAATTTGTAAAAAATGTCATTGTCTATCAACGAACAGGTCAGGATATTCAAATGAATGAAAAAGACCTGTTGTGGTCTGATGTAATGGGGTCTGCCTCTCCTGTATGTAATGCTGAAGTTCTAGATAGTACTGATTCATTATACATTTTGTATACATCTGGCACAACTGGAAAACCTAAAGGGGTCTTACATGGTATTGGTGGCTATCTAACTCATCTCTACTCTACATACAAGTGGGCTTTTGATATCAAAGATTCTGATGTGTATTTTTGTACTGCAGATATTGGATGGGTTACAGGTCACAGCTATGTAGTTTATGGTCCTTTGTTACATGGTGCAACACAAGTAATGTATGAAGGTGCACCTGATTATCCTGATTCTTCTAGAATGTGGGACATTATTCAAAAATATGATATAACAATTTTCTATACAACTCCAACAGCACTTCGAATGTTAATGAAGTTTGGAGATGATGTTCCAAATTCATTTGATCTTTCTTCCTTACGTTTACTTGGAACTGTTGGTGAACCAATTAATCCTCAAGTTTGGAAATGGTATTTTGATGTAATTGGAAAAAAGAAATGCCCAATAATTGATACATGGTGGCAAACAGAAACTGGTGGAATGTTGATCAGTCCTTTACCTGGAATTGAAACTATTCCATTAAAACCTGGCTCTGCTACTCTTCCAATTCCTGGTTTGGATATACAAGTTGTTGATGAATCTGGAAATGAAGTTGAACCTGAAACAAAAGGTTCTCTAATAATTAAAACTCCTTGGCCAGGAATGCTCTTGGGATTATGGAAAGATGAACAAAAATACAAAGATGTGTACTGGTCAAAGTTTGATTCGGTTTATTATCCTGGTGACTATGCAATCAAAGATTCTGATGGCTATCTGTGGCTTCTTGGGCGTTCTGATGATGTACTCAAAGTTGCAGGTCATAGAATAGGAACTGCAGAACTAGAAAGTAGTATTGTATCTCATAACGAGGTTGCAGAATCTGCAGTATGTGGAATTCCAGATGAAGTTAAAGGTGAATCAATAATTGCATTTGTTGTGTTAAAGGAAAGTGCACACTCTTCTGATGAAAAACTTCGTACCGAACTACGTGAGACAATTCGAACCCAAATTGGACCTATAGCTACTCCAAATCAATTCTACATTGTAAATAAACTGCCAAAGACTAGAAGTGGAAAAATCATGAGACGACTACTAAAGGCAATTGCAAATAATGAAAAAATTGGCGATGTAAGTACTCTTGAAGATGGTGCTGCAGTAAGTGAGATTCAATCCGCATTTGATGAATTACAGAAAAATGTACAAAATCAACAATAACTAATAATCATCTAATGTTGTTTCTTCATCTTCTTCTTCATCTAATGCAACATTAGTTTGAAATGCTGCCCATACTGTTGCTACAGCTTCTGAAGTAACTTGAATCTGTTGTTCTTTACAGAATTTGATGAAATTTCTACATTCTCCATAGACATCAACGTCTTCTTCATAACTCATGAATTTTCAAAAAAGATTGTATAGTTAATCTTTTTCCTGATCTATTGATTCTGCTGCTTTACTCATCTCTGGAATTACTTCTCGAAGATTTTCAATTACACTTTTAATTTTTAGAACCGCTACTGATGCATCCATCTTTTCTTGGTCATAATTGTGACAGAAATTATCAATTCTCTCAAGCATTCCTTCCAGACGTTTGATGTTTAGAAGTAAATTATGTTTCGCATCTTCATTTTCTGTCATATTTTTCTCTAAACCTTATTTGATTTATAGTTAGACATTGGCCGTTCAGCAAGTCCATCAACACGAGATGGAATTGTTTGGTATTCGATATATTTCCAAACTGACCAACTGCTCAGTGCGGTATATTCTGCTAATTAAAAGAACTGATCTAATGTCTGGCTTTTCTTCTCCAAACTCTTCTTTAATCGATTTAGTGATGTTTCAACTCTATCTTTTGAAAAATCTCTTTCTTCTGAAAGATATTTCACAATTCCTTCGTAATCTGTTTCTCCAAATTCTATTTTTTCCACCTTTGCAACATCGGGCTCCAAGAAAATTTTTCTTATCTGATCAAATGGAATCTCTTGTAATTGTTCTTGAATTTGAGGTATATCTTCTAGTCTCTTATGCTGCTTAATCATCTTGATTGCTGTTTTTGGACCTACTCGTTCAAATCCATCTGGATTAAAATCAGTACCAATTAAAATTCCTGTATCTACTAACTCTTCTCTTGTTAATCCCATACTGTCTAGATTTTTCTGAAATTCAATTATTTCTGGAAGTACTTCGATGTATGAATTTCTATTTGGAAGTTTTCTTCTTCCACTATTTGTGAAATTTCTAACTAGTCGTTTTGCACCAAATAAGATTGAATCAAAATCCTGACTTGCTGATGCATATGCTTGTCCAGTTGTTGTCAAACTTGCAGCAGTTGCTTCTCCTTCAGACGGTGCTTGTATGTGAGGTATTCCAAATAAATCAAGTAATTTCTTTGAATCTTCTACCATTCCATCTCTCATTGATGTGGTTTGCTGTGCGTACTTTCTTGCTTCTTCCATATCTCCTGATGAAACTGCTTTTTCATATTTGACGGTTGCTTCTTTTTTAATCTGTTTTCTTTTTTCAATTTCTGCAGATTTCAGAGATGGTGGTTTTCCATCAAATACGTAAACTGGTTTAATCCCCATTGTTAAGAAATTGATGTTTCTAAACAATAATCCTGTAATGTGACTTGTGACTCTTCCTTGCGAATCTGTTAGATGAAGTCCTTCTGGACCTCTAATTATTGCCAAAAATTGGTATATTGCATTGTATGCATCAATTGCTACTACTTTGTTTGTAAATGCTTCAAGCTGTGTTTTATCTCTGACAAGAAGTGGTTTTAGATCTAAACCCATACTATAATTGAATAATTCCTAGTTTTTTTGTTTACTGATTCGATTTTATACTAGAAATTCTTACTTTGCATGTCGGGATAGCCAAGCCTGGTCCAAGGCGGACGCCTCGAAATCAAAATACTGGATAGCGTCTGTGCATTGCACGCGGGGGTTCAAATCCCTCTCCCGGCGTTTCTTTTTTATGTTCTAACTAATACGTAATCTTATGGCTACAAACATCAAGAAAATACTGGTTCCACTTGACAACTCAAAGAACTCCTTTAGAGGTCTTTCAACTGCTATTTATCTTGCAAAACAATGTGATGCCAAAATAATTGGCATACATTCTGTATATGCTGCTCCAAAAGGTGATTTTGATACATCTGGTCGTTTTAACAAAGATCATAAAAAACAGGTTAAATCGATGATGGTAATTGCAGAAAAGCAGTGTGAAAAGGCAGGCGTTGAATTTATTGAAAAAATTGGATATGGAAATCCTGGATATGAAATAACAAAATTTGCCAACTCTGCAAGAAATAAAATAGATATGGTTGTTATAGGCTCTCGTGGACGAAGTTCAGCAAAAGAAATATTCTTTGGAAGTACTTCCCAATTTGTTCTACACAAAGCACGACCTCCAGTTTTAATCATAAAATAATCCACTAGTAAAAATAGAGAGAACAAAAAAGGTCCATCTCAATTTTGCCAAAAAACGGCTACTTACTAATGGAACTTTACTACGTCAAAATCATTATTAAATATGATCCACAAAATATCTGCTATTGATTTTCTGCCTTGATTGGCTCTTTTTTCATCCATAACGTTCTATTTTTATGATCAATTAATGATATTCCTAATCCCGCAATTTGGTCTCGAATCTTGTCTGCTTCTTCAAATTGTTTTTCAGCTCTTAGTGTTTCTCTTTTGTTGATTAAATCAAAAATGGATTTAACCTCTTCATCAGATACGGTTTGAACCTTTATTCCCAAAACCTCTAACATGTATTCTAAAACCGGCAATGCTTGTTTTGCCATTTGCTTTGTAATCTTTTCATCTGCTGCAAAACTGTTTATCGTCTTAATCATGTTAAAGAATACAGATAGTCCCAAAGGTGTATTGAAATCATCATTCAATGCCGCGTCAAATTTCTCTCTTGATTCTACTAACAATAATGAAATGTCTTCAGACTGCTCTTGTTCTTCGGCTAATCTTAGTTCATAGTAGCAGGTTTCAATCTGACGTAATTTGATCAAGTTTTCTTTTAACAAATCTTCTGTATAGTCTATTGGTTTTGAATAATGTCCTGATATGCAAAACAATCTTGCAACATTAGGTCCCCATGATTCAAGTACATGGTTGATTGATTTGATATTTCCGACTGATTTTGACATTTTTTCACCATTTATTGTAATCATGCCTGCATGCATCCAAATTTTTGCAAATTGTTCACAGGTAAAAGACTCTGATTGTGCAATCTCATTTTCATGATGTGGAAAAATTAAATCTCTTCCTCCTCCATGTATCTCGAAATTTTTTCCAAGATACTTGATACTCATTGCAGAACATTCTATATGCCATCCTGGTCTTCCTTTTCCCCATGGACTGTTCCAATTTGGCGGTTCTTCTGAAAACTTCCATAATGCAAAATCAAGAGGACTCTCTTTTGCCTCATCTACTTCTATTCTAGCTCCGCTTTCTAGATCTTCTGTTTTCTTTTTTGATAATTTTCCGTAATCTGAAAATTTTGAAACACGAAAATAAACTCCATTTTTAGATGTGTATGCAATTTCATTATTTACTAAATTTTTTATCAAATCAATCATATCATCTATGTGCTCTGTAGCCTTTGGATAATTTGTTGCTCTTTTGATGTTTAATCTGTCTGAATCCTCAAAATAGGTTTGAATATATTTTCTTGATAATCCATTTGCCGATTCTCCTTGCTCTTTTGCACGATTAATTATTTTGTCATCCACATCTGTAAAATTTTGAATAAGTTCAACTGGAATATTATTTCCTTCTAAAAATCTCCGTAATGTATCAAATACTATTATTGTTCTAGCATGTCCTATGTGGGATTGATCATAAACTGTCACTCCACATAGATAAATTCTAACTTTGTCTGAATATTCTAATTCTTTTTTTTGATTTGTTAGTGTATCTGAAATCTTCATTTGTTAATAACAGAAAGGAGCATCATTTATCTTATTTGCGTAAAAATATTTCTAATTTACAGTGCTTTTGGATTGACACGTTTATGTTCACTATTTTGGTACATCTGATGGATCTTCTTAACTGATTCAATATCAATATCTGTCTGTTTTGCTGTATCTTCAAGTGACAAATTCTTGTCCAACATGCAGTACAAGATTGCATCAATTTGTTCATATTCTAATCCTATTTCATGCTCTGCTTCATGGTTTGGCCACAAATGTGGACTACTCTTTTTTGCAATGATTGTTTCATTAATTCCTAAATGTCGGGCCAATTCTCTAATCTGTGTTTTATATAATGAGACAATTGGTAACGCATCAGCTGCACCATCTCCGAATTTTGTAAAATAACCTATGTTAAATTCACTTTTATCGCTTGAACCTAAAGCAACTAGATTTTTTAGATTTGCATAGTAGTATAGTATATTCATTCTAATTCTTGCACGCAAATTTCCTAACGCTCTATCATTTGGCTCTAAAATCATGTTGAATTCTTTATGAATTGAATTAATGTCTAACAATTTGTAATCTAATCCTAATTGATCTACAATCTTTATTGCATCGCTTGTTTCAGATTCTGGTGAAATTTTTGAATCTGGCATTATGAGTGCTAGAGTCTTTTCTTTTATTGCATTATGACACAAATAAGCAATAACTGCTGAATCTATTCCTCCACTTAATCCAAAAATAACTCCTTTTGAACTGGTATCTGAGATTCTCTGCACTAATCCTTCTTGAATTCTATCTGCTATGCTTTTGTAATCTTGTTTGCTGATTTCTTTTAGAATATCCTGATTCACAAATTCTTTTTAAAATAATCTCATAAAAAGTCTATCAGATTATGCATCGATATAGATGCCATCGTCTCGAACTTCGACTTCATACTTTTGTAATTTGACACCTTTGAGATAATCCATTAATTCTCCAGTTTTGATATTATAATGCCAGAAATGTAATGGACATTCTACTATGTCGCCTTCAAGTTTTCCTTCTGGTGCAATTGAACCATCTTGATGTTGGCAAATGCCATCTAGTGCATGAAAACCATCTTGATTAAAAACTGCAATTTTTTTACCATCTACATCAAACTCTTTACTCTTTCCAGTTTGTATTTCGCCTTTTTCAGCAACCTTTGTCCACGTCATCTGTTGCTTTTGAAATAATCTTCTTTATTTACTTATTCTTATTACCAACTTTCTGCATACTTTCTTTGTTCTTTTGTTAAAGTATCAATCTTGACATTCATTGCTTTTAGTGCATCTACGGCAATTTGTCTGTCAATCTCTTTTGGAACAATCATTGTCTTTATGCCCATTTTCTTGTGATTCTTCAAAATATACAATAATGATAAGATCTGATTTGAGAATGATTGTGCCATGACTTCTGGTGGATGGCCTTCTGCAGCAACAAGATTTGCTAATCTGCCTTTGCCGATTAGATAAATTTTCTTACCATTTCTCAAAATACATTCATCAAGTGATGGTCTTACTTCTCTTACTGATTTTGATTTTTCTAACAAGAATTTTGTATCAATCTCTACATCAAAATGACCTACGTTTCCAACAACTGCTCCATCTTTCATTGCTAGAAGATGCTCTTTTCTGATTACACTTGTCATTCCGGTAGTTGTGATAAATATTTGGCCAATTTTTGCAGCTTGTGACATTGGCATTACATCAAATCCATCCATATGAGCTTCTAATGCCTTTACTGGGTCGACTTCAGTAACAATTACTTTTCCACCCATTCCTCTTGATCTTTCTGCAACTCCTCTTCCGACCCATCCGTATCCAACTACAACAATTTTCTTGGATGTGAACAAAAGTCCCATTGCTCTAAGATATCCGTCAATTGTACTTTGGCCTGTACCATATCTGTTGTCAAACATATGTTTGGTATCTGCGTCATTAACAATTATCACTGGATACTTTAGTTTTCCTTGTTTCTCCATTGCTTTAACTCTGGTAACTCCTGCTGTTGTTTCTTCAGTTGAACCTAAGACTTCTAGAGATTTGAATTTTTTATCAAAATGTACTTTAACATTCATGTCTGCACCATCATCACAAATTAAACTTGGTTTGTGACTTAGTACTTGATCTATACACCAATCGTATTCTTTGTTAGTTTGTCCATTCCATGCATAAATGTGAATTCCTTGTGTTGCAAGAAATGCTGCAATGTGATCCTGTGTAGTTAATGGATTTCCACCACATACTGCCACATTTGCGCCTAGCTCTTTTGCACCCATAACTAAGACTGATGTCTCTTTTGTTATGTGAAGACAAAATGCTACTGTAACGCCTTTTAGTGGCTTTGATTTTTTTAATCGATTTAATGTATTATCTAAAATATCCATGTGGGTACGTGCCCATTCATATGCAATTTTACCTTGCTTTGCTAATTTTGGGTTCTTCACCTTGCTCATGTCATAAAATCTTCTTAATCTCTTTAAAAACCATACCTTAATAGTTAAAAAAATCCAGACATGTCAAATGAACAAAAAAGCAATAATCACTAGTGCATTGCCTTACTCTAATGGAGAAATCCATCTTGGTCATGTTGCATCAACATACCTTCCAGCTGATGTCACCACGCGCTTTCTAAAACAAAATGGGGTTGAAGCATACTATGTATGTGCATCTGATGACTTTGGAACTCCAATTCTAATACAGTCTGAAAAATTAGGTCAAACTCCTGAGGAATATGTTGCCCATTGGAACAAGCGTGATTATGAAGATTTTTCAGCATTTAATATTGGATTTGATTACTTTTACAAAACTAGCTC